>CAZKKP010000134.1:0-9078 GCA_964553295.1 uncultured Thermoanaerobaculia bacterium
CGGCTGCCCGACGTCGTGGTCGCCTGCGTCGGCGGCGGCTCCAACGCCGCCGGCATCTTCACGGCCTTCCTCCCCTTCGCCGAGGTGCGGCTGGTCGGCGTCGAGGCGGGCGGCCGGGGCGACCGACCCGGGCAGCACGCCGCGCGCTTCGGCGCCGACGGTGGCGCTCCGGGCATCCTCCACGGCACCCACACCTGGGTGCTCCAGGACCCGGACGGCCAGGTGCTGGCCACTCACTCGGTTTCGGCCGGCCTGGACTACCCGGCGGTCGGCCCCGAGCACGCCGCCTGGCACGACAGCGGCCGGGTCAGCTACACCCGGGTCGACGACCGCGAGGCCCTCGACGCCTTCCACCTCCTGGCCGAGACCGAGGGCCTGATCCCGGCGCTCGAGTCGGCCCACGCGGTGGCCTGGGCGGTCAAGGTGGCGCCGACCATGGCAGCTGACCGCAACATCGTGGTCAACCTGTCCGGACGGGGCGACAAGGATCTCGCCGAGGTCGTGCGCATCGAGAGGGGGACGCCGTGAGCCGGCTCGCCGAGGCCTTCCGCAACGCCCGCAGGGAGCGACGGGCCGCCTTCGTCGCCTACGTCACCGCCGGCGACCCGAATCTGGAGCGCACCGTCGAGCTGGCGACCGCACTACGTCGCGGCGGCGCCGACGTTCTCGAGCTCGGCGTCCCCTTCTCCGACCCGATCGCCGACGGCCCGACCAACCAGCGCGCCGCGGAGCGGGCCCTGGCCGCCGGCACGACCCTGGACGGCGTGCTCAGGTCGGTCGCCGAGATCCGTCGCCGCGAGGAGCTGCCGATCGTCCTGTTCAGCTACGCCAACCCGGTGCTCCGGTTCGGGGTCGAGCGCTTCGCCGAAGAGGCGGCCGCGGTCGGAGTCGACGGTGTGCTCTTCACCGACGTGCCGGTCGAGGAGCTCGGACGCTTCGGTCCGGTGCTCGCCGCCCACCGGCTGGACCCGATCCTGCTGGTCACGCCGACCTCGACCCGTGACCGGGTCAGGGCGGCGGCGAAACACGGCGCCGGGTTCCTCTACCTGGTGTCGCGCACCGGCGTCACCGGCGCCCAGCAGTCCCTGGCGGCCGAGCTGGCAGACGACGCGCGTCGGGTACGCCGGCTGTCGAAGCTGCCGGTGGCGGTCGGCTTCGGCATCTCCAGCCCCGGCCAGGTGGCGGCGGTCGCGGCGATCGCCGACGGCGTCGTCGTCGGCTCGGCGATCGTCGACGTCGTCGGCCGGGTGGGCGACCGGGCGGGCCTCGGGGACGCGGTGCAGCGCTTCGTGACGCCGCTCGCCGAGGCCTGCCGGAGATAGGATCGCGGCGGGACAGGTGAACCCATGGCAAGACCGAAGAGACGCAGGCTGGGGCAGAACTTCCTCGTCGACCGGGAGGTGGCGGAGCGCATCGCCGGGCTGCTCCTGCCCGAGCCGGCGCGGGTGCTGGAGATCGGGCCCGGCCGGGGGGCGCTGACCGGACCCCTGCTCGAGCGCTTCCCCCGGGTGCTCGCCCTGGAGATGGACGGCGCCCTGATTCCCGCACTCGGTGAGCGCTTCCCGTCTGTCGGCCTCGAGGTGCGGCACGCCGACGCCGTGCGCGAGCCCTTCGAGCCCCTGCTGCGGGCCGAGGCCCCCTGGCAGGTGGCCTCGAACCTGCCCTACTCGGTCGGCACCGCGATCCTGCGCCGGCTGCTGCCGCTCAACGGTCTCGTCGGCCGGGTGGTGGTGATGCTCCAGCGCGAGGTGGTCGAGCGGCTGCTCGCCGCCCCCGGAGGGAGCGGCCACGGTCTGATGGCCCTGGAGAGGGCGGCCTTCGCCGAGGCGCGCCTCGCCTTCCACGTCCCGCCCCAGGCCTTCCGGCCGCGGCCCAGGATCACCTCGAGCGTGGTGGTCCTCGACCTCCGCCCGGCCCCGGCGCCCATCGCCGAGCTCGAGCGGGCGCTCTCCCTGGCCGCCCACGCCCTGACTCTGCCGCGCAAGAAGCTGGCGAACGCCCTGAGGTCTCACCTGGACGCCGCCGCCATCGCCACCGCCGGACTCGACCCCGCGGCCCGCCCCGGCACCCTCGCCCTGGCCGACTGGCTCGCCCTGGCGCGTCTCTGACACGGCTGGAGGTCACGGCCGGTCGCCGTCATCGGCTGCCCGGGAACGCCGAGACGGGTGCTCGCCGCCGACCGGGGCGGCGGCCGGACGTCCCAGGGTGGCGGTGGGCCGTGACGGAGATGGCGCCGGTGCTCGACGGGCGACCGGAGTACACTCGCAGCCATGAAGCACCTCATCCCGCTCGTCGTCGCCGCGCTCGCCGCGGCCCTCGCCTGCAGCGCGCCGGAGGTCTCACCAACCATCGAACTGCCTCACGGCGCTGCCGAGGCGTCGGCGGTGATCACCCCCGAAGGCCTGCTCGCGGACGTGACCAGGCTCGGCGGCGACGAGATGGAGGGACGGTACCCCGGCTCGGCCGGCGACCGACGGGCCCGCGCCTACCTCGTCGAGCGGCTCGCCGGGATGGGTTTCGAGCCCGCCTTTCCGGGTGGCGGCTGGGAGCAGCCGGTGACCCTGGTCGGGATCACCTCGAGGCTGCCCGAGTACTGGGTCTTCCTGGGGCCGGGCGGCGAGTCCGCGAGCTTAGCACTGGACACCGACTACGTCGGCGGCGCCGGCGTGCAGCAGCCTTCGGTGGTCATCGAGGGCGCCGAGGTGGTGTTCGTCGGCTACGGCATCCAGGCGCCGGAGGAGGGCTGGGACGACTTCAAGGGCGCCGACCTGGCCGGCAAGGTCCTGCTGATGCTCAACGACGACCCGGACTGGGACCCCGAGCTCTTTGCCGGCGACCGCAAGCTCTACTACGGGCGGTGGTCCTACAAGTACGAGAGCGCCGCCCGTCAGGGGGCGGCGGCGGCGGTCATCATCCACACCACCCCCTCGGCGGGCTATCCCTGGGAGGTCGTGCAGACCGGCTGGCGCGGCGAGCAGCTCGAGCTGCCCGCCGACGCGGCGCCGAGGACGCGGCTCAACGCCTGGCTCACCGAGGACGCCGCCCGCCGCCTGGCCGCCCTGTCGGGCCACGACCTCGACCGCCTGGTCGAGGCCGCCCGCTCGCGGGACTTCCGGCCGGTGCTCCTCGGCACGACGACATCGCTCGCTTTCGCCGTCGAGCTCGAGACCACCGAGACCGCCAACGTCGGCGGCCTGCTGCGCGGCTCCGACCCCCGGCTCGCCGAGCAGGTAGTGGCGCTGTCGGCCCACCACGATCACTTCGGCGTCGGCGAGCCCGACGCGACCGGCGACGTCATCTACAACGGCGCCCTGGACAACGGCGTCGCCATGGCTCAGGCTCTCGCCGTCTCGGCGGCGTTCGCCGCCCTGCCGACGCCGCCTCGGCGCTCGCTGCTGACCCTCTTCGTCGCCGCCGAGGAGCAGGGCATGCTCGGCTCAGACTTCTTCGTCGCCAGCGGCGCCTACCACCCCGGCCTCATCGCCGCCAACGTCAACTTCGAGTTGGGCAACGTCTGGGGTCCGACCCGGGACGTGATGGTCTACGGCAAGGGCAAGACCGATCTCGACGACCTGCTGGCGCTGCTCGCCGCCACTCAGGGCCGGGTGCTCGTCGAGGAGCCTGACGTCAAGGCCGGCTGGTTCTACCGCTCCGACCACTTCAGCTTCGCCCGGGCCGGGATCCCGGCCACCTGGTTCAAGTCGGGGGTCGACTTCGTCGGCCGGCCGGCCGGCTGGGGCGAGGCCCAGTATGCGAGCTGGATCGAGCACCACTACCACCGGCCGAGCGACCAGGTCGAGGGCTGGTGGAACCTCGAGGGTCTCGCCGAGGACGCGCGACTCGCCTTCCTCCTGGCGGCGGCGGTCGCGACCCGCGAGGCGCTGCCCTCCTGGGTCCCCGGCGACGAGTTCGAGGCGGCCAGACGTGCCGCCCGCGCAGAGCTCGAGTAACGTCTCGCGATCCACGTTCATCGGCAACCTGCTACCCGGCCCCCGGGAGGACGTGAGCGTCTACCTGCGCTGAGCGTGCTCCGTGTCGCGTGGCGGCGCTCTCAGCGGCCGCGCCACCACCGGATCTCCAGGTCAGGCGACACCGAGGCCGCGCAGACGGGCGTCGGCAGCGGTGGCCCACTCGGAGCCCTGGGCGCCCTGGCGGATACGACGGTAGAGCTCGACGGCCTCTCGGGTGCGGCCGAGCCCTTCCAGCGACCGGGCGCGGAAGTAGGCGACCGAGACCTGGCCGGGCAGGATCTTCTCGGCCCGGTCGTAGGCGGCGAGCGCCAGGTCCCAGCGCTTTCGGCCGAGGAAGATCTGACCGCCGAAGTGCTGCACCATGAAGTTCCCCGATGTGGCTTTGACCGCCTCGGTGGCCTGCTGTATCGCCAGCTGCGGTTTCTCGAGCTCATAAAGCGCGATCGCCAGGTGGATGCGGAGCAGGCCGTCGCCGCGCCGCTCGTCGGTCGACTGCTGGAACAGCCGTCGCGCCTGCTCGGCCTTGTTCTGACCGAGCGCGGCCCGACCCTCGGCGAGACGGTCGTACGCCGGCTTCGCGGCGCGCACGTCGGCGGTCCGCTGGGTGAAGTCGCGCTTCTTCAGCGGACGCGCCGTGACCTCGGCGGGCTGGGCTTCGACCGCCGCCCGGGCGGTGGCGATCCTCTCGGAGGTCATCGGATGCGAGGCGAACATGCGGTCGAGCAGACCGGGCTCGCGCTGATGACCGGCAGCGAGGATCTGGTGCAGGTCGACCATGCCGCGCGGGTTGTAGCCGGCTGCGACCATGTAGGTGATGCCGAGGTCGTCGGACTGGCGCTCCTGCTCGCGCGAGTAGTGGGCCATGGCGAGCTGGGCGCCGAACATGCCGCCGAGCAGGTACAGCTGCCGGTTCTCCACCTCCTCGACCTCCATGTAGATCGCGCCGGCGGTCAGGGCGAGCTGGGCGAGCATCTGGCGCGTGTACTGCTGGGCGGAGTGGCGGGCGGTGACGTGGCCGGTCTCGTGGCCGAGCACGGCGGCGAGCTCGTCCTCGGACTGCATGCGCGACAGCAGCCCTCGGGTGACCGAGATCTTGCCGCCGGGCAGAGCGTAGGCGTTGATCGCGGGTTCGTTGACGGCGTTGAACTGCCACTGCAGCTGTGGTCTGTGGCCGACAGCGGCGAGCGTGCGGCCGACCCCGTCGACGTAGGACTGCAGCGCCCGGTCCTCGATCTCACCGAGGGACTGGGCGGTGTACATGGGGTACATCGAGGCGCCGAGCTGGATCTCCTGTCCTTCGCCCATGAGGTCGAGCTGGTTCTGGCCGGTGACCGGGTTGACCGTACAGGCGACGATCGCGCCGATGGCGGCGGCAAGGCCGACAACAACGAGCCAGAGGTTACGCGACATGTTGGCCTCCCGGAGGGTGACTCCCATCATCGCACAGGCGCGGTGATGGCGCCAGAAACGGCTCGCGGCGGAGGGCTTACTGGTCTCTGGTCACCGATGACTGACCGCTGACCCTGATACCCGCCCACAGTCCACCCATCGCCTACCACCTGAACCGGGTGCGGGCGGCGCGCTCGGCGAGGTCGGCCCAGAGCTCACCGGCCAGCTCACGCTCGAGGTAGGGGATGCGGATCGCGGCGCCCATCATCCCGGCGTTGGCGGTGTCGAGCTCCAGCGTCGCCATGCCGCGCCGGCGGTCGAAGGGCGACTCGGCGACAGCGGTCGACTGCACCTTGCTGACCGGCACCGCACGGATCCGTCGCCGCAGCCAGCCCCAGCGGAGCCACACCGCGGTCGGGGTGACCGCCCAGCCGAGCAGCGCGATCTGGCGGCGCGCGACGAAGACTGCTCCGGCCACCACCAGGGGCGTCAGCAGCAGCAGGCGCGGGTCGAGGGTGAGGGCGATCGCCGCCAAGACCGCCAGGGCCCGGGCGGACAGCACCCTGGCCCTCCTGGCGGCGGCGCCGGCCGCGACCGGCCGCCAGCGAACGGCGGCGAGCTCGAGGTCGTCGCGGGCGGCCGCGAGAACCTCGACCAGGGTGCGAGCATCCGCCACCGGGTGCAGCCAGTCGCGACCGGCCCCGGACTGGTCCTGGGCGACCGCCCCCGCAGTCCGGGCGCGCACCGAGTGCCGTCCGAGCAGGCGGTGCAACACGCCCTGCTCGATCTCGACGAGCTGGATGCGATGTCGCGGGATGGTCAGGGTGCGCTGGGTGAGCAGTCCGAAGCGGGTGCGCAGCTCGTCGTCGTGTCGCGCGAGCTCGAAACCGTGCAGCGACACCAGCGACCAGCCCACCGACAGCAGACGGAGCAGGACGAAGGCCGCAGCCAGGGTGACCGTGATCACCATGGCTGCGTGCAGCGGCAGCCCGAGCTCGACGCCCGGTAGCTGCTCACCGAGGCGCCGCAACAGCTCGGCCTCGTCGGGGACCAGGTCGAGCTGCCACACCACACCGGTGACCGCGGCCAGGGCGACCATGCCGCGGTTGGCGATCAGCCCGAGACGCACGAGATCGGCGGTGCTTGCCCGGGCGACCACCGCGTGGTCGGCGGCGACGCCGACAGCGGGCTTGCCTTTGTCGGACACGTCCTGTGCGAGGGCTGCTCGACGCTCGAAGACATGCCGGCGCATCGCCTCGATGGCCGCCAGCGAGAGCACCCGCATCACCGCCTCGGCCTCGGCGCCGGAGGCCGTCTGCACCGACAGATCGGCGACCCCGAGCAGCCGGTGCAGAGGGCCGCGGGTGGTGTCCAGGCTCTGGATGCGCTGATACGGGATGTGCCTCTCTTTGCGGTGGAAGACGCCCTCCCGGATCACCAGCTCGTCGTCGCCGAGGGCGAAGGAGTAGCTGAGGTAGCGGACGACCGCCGCTACCGCCGCCGGGAGGGCGAGCAGGGCCAGCCAGAGTTCGCCGCCGCGGCCGCGGCCGAGCACGACGACCACCACCGCCGGCAGCAGGAAGCCGCGCAGCACCGACAGCGCCCCGAACAGCAGCGACGCCGGGTGCAGCCGTCTAAACGGCGTCGTCATCGTCGACCCGCACGAGGTGGTTGCGGATGCGCACCGCGGTGTCCTGCTCGAGACCCTCGAGGCGGACCGAGGAGGACACCGTGCCGGCGGTGTGGACCACCAGGTGGGCGAGACTGTAGTGGCGTTCGATCGGCCCCTGGTTGACGTCGGTGTGCTGGATCCGTGAGCGGGGCACGAACAGCACCCGTCGCCAGAGCACCCCCCTGCGGATCTCGAGGCCGCGCTCGTCAAGGCGGTACCACTGGTGCCGGTAGGCAAGCGGCGGCCACGCCCAGGCGCCCCAGGCCGCCACGGCGAGCAGGGCGAGCGCCGCCACCCCGACCGCGGCGAGGGCCAGGGGTCGGCCGAGGAGCTGCACCATGGCCACGAGGGCGACGCCGCCGACCACCAGGGTCAGGCAGCCGACGCCGAGGCCGCCGCCGAGCCGCTCGACCTCGATCACCCGTGGGTCGAGAGCGTGCAGACGGCCGTCGTCGACCGGCGAGATCGGATCAGCGGGTGAAGCGGCGGGAGCGTCGACCATCGGGTGGCGCCCGGCCACAGGGGACCGGGACCAGAGCACGGTATCGGTGCACGCGGGCGGAATCAAGCCGGCCGGCGGTGTGGCTTCGCGGCGCGGCGGATCGCGGCCGCTAGAGCGCCCCGGCGGAGTAGCCCTTTCTGAGCTCGCGTCGCATGAGCTTGTTGGAGGCGGTGCGCGGCAGGGACTGAACCACCACGAGGTCGAAGATCCGGAACAGCGGGTTGAGGTGCTCAGCGATCAGGGCCTGCAGCTCGCCGCTGAGCTCGGCGGCGTCCCGGGGCGCCCGCAGCACGGCGAACACCACCAGCCGGTCGGCGCCCTCGCCGCCCGGCTGCACCGCCACCGCCGCCGCCTCGTAGACCTCAGGATGGCCGTCGAGGACCACCTCGAGCTCCCGCGACGAGACCTTGACGCCGCCCAGGTTCATGGTGTCGTCGGCCCGGCCGTGGGCGCGGAAGAAACCACCCGGGAGCCGCACCACCTGGTCGCCGTGGCGGCGCAGGATGCGACCGTCCGGAGCGGTCGGGCAGCCGGCGAAGTAGACCTCGTCGTGGTCGCGGTTGAGCAGCCGCTGAGACAGGCCGATCGACGGCGGCACCAGGAAGAGCTCGCCCTCGCCGCCGTCGTCGACCGGCTGACCTTCCTCGTCGAGGATCACCACGTCGAGCCCGAGCGCCGGGGTGGTGAAGGCCGCCGGGGCCGCCGGCTGGAGCACGCTGCCGGTGAGGAAGCCGCCGCCGATCTCGGTGCCGCCGCAGTACTCGACCACCGGGGCGCGATAGCCGGCGCGGCTCATCAGCCAGAGATAGTCCTCGCGGGTCGAGGGCTCGCCGGTCGAGCTGAACAGGCGCACCCTCCGCCAGTCGGCCCCCTCGGCAGCGCCCGCCTCCCGCCACGCCCGGACCAGGGACGGCACCACGCCGAGCACTGTCACTCCGGCACGCTCGACGAAGCGGGCGAAGTCGGCGCCGGTCGGAGCGCCGTCGAAGAGCGCCAGGCAGGCGCGGTTGACGAGGCTGGCGTAGATCAGCCAGGGGCCCATCATCCAGCCGATGTTGGTCGGCCAGCAGACCACGTCGCCGGGCCGGATGTCATGGTGGAAGTGACCGTCCATGGCGCACTTGACGGGTGTCAGCTGGGTCCAGGGGATGGCCTTGGGATCGCCGGTGGTGCCCGAGGAGAAGAGCACGTTGGTGATCGCCTCGGGCTCCGAAGGCAGGCTCCGCTCGACCGGCTCGTCGGCCAGCATCTCTCGCCACAGGAGGTCCCCAGCGCGAAGGGTGTGCGGCGCTCCGGGCGCCAGCGGCACGACCACCGCCCTGGGCGCGCCAGCCGCCAGGACCTTCGCGTACACCTCGTGCTCACGGCTGCCGCGACGCGCCCGGTCGACGGTCACCACCAGGGAGGCGCCGCCGATCTCGAGCCGCCGTGCGAGCTCGTCGGCGGAGAAGCTGTCGGCGATCGACACCACCGCAGCGCCGGCCCGGATGGTGCCGAGGTAGGCGGCGACGCACTCCAGCCCCATCGGCATGTACAGGGCGACG
>CAZKKP010000135.1:0-5813 GCA_964553295.1 uncultured Thermoanaerobaculia bacterium
TAGCCGCGGTGGGTGCCCGAGGCAACGACCATCCGCCCGTCCAGGTCGCGTCGCACCAACACGTGGGCCGTCTCGGGGACGTCCGGACCGGACAGGGCGAGCAGCCGGAGCAGCTCCCCCACCCCCAGCGACGGCCCGCCAGGCGCCGGCCTGGAGAGCTCCCTGACATCGCTCGCCGGCTCGGGCTTCGGCCGGTTCACCGCCACAACAGGCCCGGGCTCGGCTGTGGCCGCCCCCTCAGCCGCCGCCAGCTCGGCGGCCGGCTCGAGCCGTGGCGCCTCGGCGACCGCGATCCGCTCTCCCGACCGGCTCGGCGCCGAGGTCCGGTGCAGCGACAGCGTGCCGCCAAGGTGGCTCAGCGCGAACACCGTCGCGGTGGCCAGGAAGGCGGCTCCTCCGGCGATCATCGAGAACCTGTCGTCGTGTTCCATGGCGACCTCCTTTCTGCCTCCCACGTTCGGGCCGGGGTGTGCCGTAAGAAGGGCGCCGGCGGTCAACGTCGTGTCGCAATCACGGCGGACTCGAGGCAGCGGCGATGGTGTCACGATCACCTCGCCGTCGAGCAGCTCCACCCGTTCCATCGTCGCGGGAAGCGCCGAGTGCGTCGAGAAGGAAAGGCCCCTGTGCAAAGGAAAGGCGGAGCATGTCGTCGGTGGCTGGCGTGAGGTCTTGGGAACGACGCCCCCCCGCGGCTGTCGACCGCGCGCTCTCCAGCTTCGGTGTGACCGTGAAGGAAGCGAGAGGATCGAGTCTGAGGAGGCTGAGCGCCGCGCTGGCTCACGAAGAACGGGCGGGGGCCCTTGGCCGCCTGCTCTGGTGGAAGACGGGTCGAGACCTCGTGCGGGCGACGGGTCACGCCCATGTCGGCGTGCTCGGACGGAGTACGACCCTGGCTCAGCCTGGAACAAATCTCGCTCGCAGCGGTTTGAGCTGCAGGATGAATGTAGGTATGGTGGACAAGCAGATGGAGTCAGAACCGATGATCGTGCACGTGGCCCCGGCCGATGGCTCGCCCTTCGACCACGCCCTCGACGGCGACAGCGTCGTGATCGGCCGCTCGTCGAAGGCGGAGCTGACCGTGGCGGACCGCTCGATGTCACGGCTCCACGCGCGGCTCTTCCTGCAAGATGGCGCCTGGCACGTGGAGGACCTCGGGTCGCGCAACGGCACCCTGCTCGCGGGCCGGCCGGTCGAGCAGCCGACCCGGGTCGGCCACGGCGCCGTGATGCGGGTCGGCAGCACGACCTTTACGCTTCGCCAGGCCTCGCGGCCGCTGACCCCGATGGACGCCTCTCGACCGACCCCGAGCCGCGACAGCCACACCATCTTCCGCTCCGCCGCTGAGCTGCTGGAGGAGCCGGAGGCCATCCGCGCCGACTCGGCGACGCCGATCGGCGAGAGCCTGCGGCGCTACGCCGAGCGGCTGCGCCTGCTGACCGAGGTCAACCGCGCCCTCGACCGGATCATGTCGCTCGAGGAGCTCCTCGACCTGATCCTCGACCGCGCCTTCGCGCACCTGCGCCCCGAGGAGGCGGCGATCTACCTGCGCAACGACCGCGGCGGCTACGACCGGGCCGCGGCGCGGTCGAGCACCTCCGGCGACTCGCGGATCCTCTTTTCCACGAGCCTGATGGAGGAGGTGGTCGAGGGGCGGAAGGCGGCGCTGGTTCTGGATGCGCAGACTGATGAGCGCTTCCACGAAGCCATGAGCCTGCTCGACGCCGGCGTGCGTTCCCTGGTGGCGGCGCCGCTGCTCGACCCCGACGGCGCGCTCGGTCTGATCGTCCTCGGCTCGCGGCTGACGGTGCGGCAGTTCAGCGAGGAGGACATGGAGGTGCTGGCCCTGCTGGCCTCGGTGGCGGCCATGCGCATGCGCAACATCCACCTCGCAGAGGAGGCGGCCGAGCGGCGGCGCCTCGAGCAGGAGGTCGCCCTGGCCCGCGAAATCCAGGTCGGCCTGCTTCCCGCCCGCCTGCCCGATGTGGAGGGTTGGGAGATCGTTGCCGGCAATACACCATCCCGGGGCGTCTCCGGCGACTTCTTCAAGGTCGAGATGCGGCACGACCTGAGCGAGGTCGTGCTCATGATCTCGGACGTGTCGGGCAAGGGTATCGCGGCCTCCCTGCTGACCGCTTCACTCGAGGCGCTCTCCGCGGGACCGATTCACGACGGCGTGGCGGTCGAGGTCGTGTTTCGCTCCGTGTCCCACCTGCTCTTCGAGCGCACTCCGCCGGAGAAGTACGCCACCTCGTTCCTGACCTCGGTGGACCCACGAACCGGATTGCTGCGGTATTGCAATGCGGGTCACAACCCCGGGCTGCTGCTGCGCGTGGACGGCTCGACGGAGTGGTTGAAGGCCACGGGCATGCCGCTCGGCATCATGCCCGAGGGCGACTTCGCCGCCGGCGAGCTCATGCTGGCGCCTGGCGACACGCTGGTGCTCTACACCGACGGCATCACCGAACCCGAGAACCCGGAGGAGGAGGAGTACGGTCAGGACCGTCTCAGCGAGATCTGCATCGCCAACCGCACCCAGCCGCTCACCGAGCTCAAGTCGGCGATTGAGAAGGACCTCTACGAGTTCGTCCGCGGCGCGCCCTTCCTCGACGACCGGACGATGGTGCTGCTCCGGCGTCTCGACGGCTGAGCGCTCTGCCCAGGACGGCGACGCGCCGGCCCCTTGCGGCCGAAAGACCCCGAGGAATGAAATGCGTCCTCGTCGCAAATCGGTTCTGAAGAGAGGCGTCTCGTCAGGGTGACGGACCGACCGGCGCAGGTCCTGCAGCCGCAGAGGCCGCTGACGGTTCGGGTGCGGTGCTGGGCTCGAGCGGGATCGACGGCGTCCGGGCGCGGCGGACACGGGTGCGGGGGGCTGTGATGTTGGGCAGAAAACTCTCACACTCAAGGTGCTCGACTTCGGGCTCGCCAAGGCGTGGCAGACGGAAGGGCCAGACCCGGGGCTGTCGCTGTCGCCGACGGTGACGAAGCACGCGACGGCGGCGGGACTGATCCTCGGCACCGCGGCCTACATGGCGCCGGAGCAGGCGCGCGGCCACGGCGCTGCTGCTGTGGCAGCAGCTGGGCCGCCCCCCCGAGCGATTGCTGCGGACCTCGATCCCTCCACCCGCGGGCACGACTTATCATCTCTCGGGCATCAACGCGGGCCCGGCCGCGCTGTCCCCCAACGGCGCCAGGATCGTCTTTTCCGCGCGCGACGGGGATGGCGTCGTCCGCCTCTTCTTGCGCGCGCTCGACCGGCCCGACGCGCACGTCCTGTCCGGGACCGAGGGCGCACAGTTTCCTTTCTGGTCGCCCGACTCGCGCTGGATCGGGTTCTTCACCCAGCACGACGAGGCCCTGAAGAAGGTCGACTCGGCGGGCGGCCCGCCGATCACATTGTGTGCCGCGCCCAACGGCAAGGGGGGCTCCTGGAGCCGGGGCGGCGTCATCGTCTTCACCCCGAACGCGACCACCCCGCTGCACCGGGTGTCCGCCTCCGGGGGTGAGCCGCAACCCGTCACCGAGATCGATCGCGGCCGCCACAACTCCCACCGCCACCCGAGGTTTCTCCCCGACGGGCGGCACTTCCTTTACGTCGCCCGCGGTGTCAGCGCCGCCGAAAGCGCCATCAAGGTGGGCTCGCTCGACGGCGGCATCGACCGCGAGCTCCTGCGGAGCACCGTTCAGGCGGAGTACGCCGGGGGCCAGCTGTTCTTCCTCCGCGACCGCTCTTTGATGGTTCAGCCCTTCGATCCGCAACAGCGTCGCCCTGTCGCCGGACGGACGGACCGCCGCCTTCACCGCGTCCATGGGCAGCAGCGGGACCTTCGACATCTGGGCGGCGCCGGCCGACGGTGGGGGCGAGCCCCGGCTCGTGCGCGGGCAGCCGGGTCTCGACGTTCCGGGAGCCCTGTCGCCCGACGGGCGCTGGCTGGCCTACATGTCGGACGAGTCGGGGACGATCGAGGTCTACATCACGCCATTCCCGGATGCCAGCCGGCGTTGGCAGGCCTCCACGGCGAGCGGCGTCTACAGCTTCTGGTGCGGGGACGGGCGCGAGCTCGTCTACCAGCAGGTCGACGGACGCCTGATGTCGCTCGAGGTGGAGCTCGACGCCGACTCGGTGCGGCTCGGCCAGTCGACGCCACTGTTCGACATCGCTCCGCCGGAGCCCACCGGCCCGGCCTTCGCGCCCAGCCCGGACTGCGAGCGCTTCCTGGTCATTCCCAGGGGCGAGGCGACCGAGACGACTCTTCTCAACCTGGTGGCGGGATGGCCGCAGCTCCTGGAGGAGAGGTGATCGGCACCGTTCTCGCCCACTACCGGGTGACCGCGGCCCTCGGCGTCGGAGGGGATGGGCGAGGTGTGGCCGGCCACCGACACCAGGCTGGGGCGTGATGCCGCTCGACGGCGCGCAGGATCGCGGCTGCACAGAGGCCGTCGGAATCTGCAACCCGACGGCGGCGCCTCTCGCGCGCCCGGGCGATGGGCCGGCTCGGTCATGATGTCGCCGTAGCGGGCACGCTCTGGGCGCCTCTCGCGCGCCCGGGCGATGGGCCGGCTGCGGGCTCGTTCGTGGACTGGCGGGTGCCGCCCCCGCTCCACGACCCCGCCGTGGAGGCCTACCCGGTCGAGGTCGCGGCGGTCGGCGAGGTTGTCGACGCCACCGGTCCGCAGAGCTTCTGCGTCCGCATCGTAGCGGCGGCGAGAACCCCTTGCCGGGGTCAGCGATGAGGGACAGGACCATCCCACATCCACGAGAGCTGCACGGTCATTCGCCTCCCGCCGCTGACGCCTCCAGCTGACGCCTGATCTCGTTCATCCGGGCCTCGTGAGGTTGGGCCGCGGCCTCGTCACCGATGGCGCGGATGACCGCGATCAGCCCCTCGAGATCGTCGGCGACCTCCACGGACTGCGGGCCGAAGATCCGCTCGTCGATGGCCACTACCCGCTCGAGCAGTCGCCGCGCGGTGGCGAGCTCGCCCAGCTCCGCCCTCGCCGAGGCCAGGTGATACAGGGCAAACGACATGGAGATGTTCTCGACGTTGGTCTGCGACCGGATGTCGACCGCCCGCTGCAGGAGCCTCACCGCCTCCTCGGGACGACCGCTTTGCAGACGCTGGAGGCCGAGGTTGGTCAGGGTCTGCGCCACGTTGGGGTGGTCGGGCCCGTAGATCGCCTCGTGAACCCTGAGCGAGCGCTCGAAGTACGTCGCCGCCTCGGCGAGCCTTCCCGTCTCGGCGTAGACGATGGCGAGGTTGCCCACCGCCCGCGCCACATCGGGGCTGTTCTCGCCGTAGACCTGCTCATAGATGGCGAGGGCTTCGAGGTGGTATGGCTCCGCCAGCGCCGGTGCTCCGGCCATGGAGCTGACGACCCCGAGATTGGTCAGCGCGTCGGCCGTCTGATGGTGGACATCGCCCCAGACCCGGCGTGACATCTCGAGCGACCGGTCGAGATCCTCCCGGGCGGCGTCGAAGTCGCCGCGGTTCATGGCCGTCGTCGAACGGTTGCTGAGCAGCGCTATCAGACGGGAGTCATCCGGCTCATCCTTGGCGAGGACGAGGTCTACGGCACGGTTGAAGACCTCGGCGGCGCGGTCGAGCTCGCCGAGCCGATCGAGCAGCCAGCCGTAGTTGCCGAGGGTGTCGACCAGACCGTCCAGGCCCTCGTCCCCGAGCGCCTCATACCGGTCGACACACTCGACGTAGAGCGGCGCCGCCCCCCTGAGATCGCCCAGATACTCGACGACCCGCGCCAGCTGATGGAGGGTGTCGGCGATCTCGACGTGGTCATTCGGCAGGTGCTCGCGG
>CAZKKP010000135.1:5823-9051 GCA_964553295.1 uncultured Thermoanaerobaculia bacterium
GCCAGGGCGTCCTCGATCTGCCGTCTCGAGTCGTTGTACAGGGCGAGGCTCATGTAGACCTTGCCCAGGGTGTGCATGAGCCGCGCCTGGGTCAGCGGCTCGTCGGCGAGCTCGTCCCGGACCCGCTTGGCGCCCTCGTCCATCACCTCCCTGGCGGTGATCGTCTCACCGGCGGTCTCCTCCGGGTTCGAGCTCGAGAAGAGCCCGAGCAGGAAGTCGGTGGTGCGGGTGGCGGTCTCCGCTGCGCGGGCCGCCTTGCGCTCGGCAGCCTCGGCCCGGCGGAGGTTGCGCTGGGAGTCGGCGTAGAGAATCCCCATCCCGATTGCGAAGCTCGCGACGAGCACCAGCAACAGCGCGGCAAAGGCAAAGGGCAGCCGGTGGCGCGAAACCAGCTTGCGAAGCTGATAGGCCGCGCTCGGCGGGCGAGCGAGGATCGGCTGCGACTCGAGATAGCGCTCGACATCGTCCCCCAGGGCCGCCGCCGAGGCGTAGCGCCTGTCGGGCTCCTTCTCCAGCGCCTTGCCGGCGATCGTCTCGATATCCGGGTCGAGCCGGCGGGCGCCGCTCCACTCCCGGCTCATCGGCGCCGGGCTTTCCTCGCAGATCACCCGAACCGCCTCGACGATGGAGGCTCGACCGACATCGTAGGGCCGCCTTCCGGCGATCAGCTCGTAGAGAATCACCCCGAGCGCGTAGACATCCGTCCGGACGTCGATGGCCTCGGCGTCGCCGCGCGCCTGCTCCGGCGCCATGTAGGGCAGGGTGCCCTTGATCATCCCGACCTCGGTGAGCAGGGACGCCGCCTGGACGTCGACGTCGGTCACCCGGGCGAGACCGAAGTCGAGGATCTTGACCACCGGCAACGACGACGGCCCGGCCGCGGAGAACCCAGAGGTCGAGACCGACTCGTCGGTGACGAGGATGTTCGACGGCTTGAGATCGCGGTGGATGACTCCGCGCTGGTGAGCGTAGTGGACCGCCTGACAGATCGTGTCGAACAATCTCAGGCGGAGCCTCACCTCGCGATCGGTCACCACCTTCGGCCGGTCCGCGAGCCACCGGTCCAGGGTCTGGCCGCGGACCAACTCCATGGCGAAGAAGTCCCGCCCGTCCTCGGTGTGGCCCGATTCGTAGATCGCCGCGATGTTGGGATGCTTGAGGCGGCCGAGGGTCTCCACCTCGCGCTGGAACATCTTCGCGTGGAGATCGTCCACCACATGGCTCGAGCGCATGACCTTGAGTGCCACCCGCCGTCTCGGCCGCTGCTGCTCGGCCTCGAACACCACGCCCATGCCGCCCTCGCCGAGCTTGCCGACGATGCTGTAGCCTCCGATCCGGGACCAAAGCCCATCCGACGGCCCCGAAGGCGGCATCACCTCGGGCCCGCTGATCGTCTCGTCTTCGGCGCCGGAGGCTGCGTTCCCATCGCGGTCGATGAACCCGGTGTGGTCCTCATCGCCGATCGACTCGGGCGATTTCGACGGATCGACGGGACGGTCGTTGTCTGCCATGGTGATCGCTCCAGGGGCACGGCATCCCTTGATGGACCGTACTTGTTGAGAATCTCTCGCGATATTATACTGTCGCCACCTCTCCACACCAAGGACGGCTGTCAGTCGACGCGCCTTCTATTGGGTGGCGCCTCTGTAGCTCCGCAGGCTGAGCTGCGCCCGGCGCCGCCCCGGGGCGCGGGCGTCGCGGGCTTCGGCGCGGGCCGCGCGAGCGGCCGGGGTGGCTTGCGTGCCGCCACCAACCTCCGCGGCCTCAGCTTTCGCCTGCCGCCGCTTGCGAGGATCGTCGAGCTCGGAACGACGACCTCGTCGTTCCTCGGGGCCCTCGGATGGGTCACCTGGAGGCGGACGTCCACGACCTCGCCGGCCCGCACGGAACCTCCCTCCTTCACCGACTCGACGGCGGCGGCGAGGCGGCCGTCGAGCCGACGCCACAGGCGCCACGCAACGAACAGGACCACAACGAGCACCACCGCGGCGGCCCCGGCGTGGAGACCGGCCGCGGCCCGGATCGCGGCCGCCACCCGCGCCGCCCGCACTTCGGCCGGCACGCATGGTTGGCACGAAGGTTGCGAGTTATTCGTGCGACCGGGAGGTTCGACGATGAAGACGCTCATGACGGCAGCATTGATCCTGGCGACAGCGGCTCCCCTGGTGGCCTCTGGAGGGGACGACGCGACCTCGCTGAGCTACATCTCCTACCTCGAGCGCTACACCACAGTGCAGCCCGCCGGCGACGACAGCAGCGTCGAGGCCGTGATCAACATGCCGCTCGTGGTGGGCGACAGGGTGGACACTGCCCGCGACGCGCGGATGGAGGTGGTGCTGGCCGACGGCTCGATCCTCTGGCTCGACCAGTACACCACCGTGAGCCTCGACGCCGTGGCCTTCAGCCGCGACCAGGGCGGTGACCGCACCGTCCTCTTCCTGGTCGACGGAACCCTCCTGGTCGAGGTGCCGGACCACATGCTCGGTGGAGAGCCGATGCGCATCGACAGCACGAGCGCCACCGTCTACCTCAACCAGGTCGGTCTGTACCGCCTCGAGAGGCTGCGTGCGGGCGGCCTGCGGGTCGAGGTCTGGGAGGGCCTGGCCGAGGCATCCACCACCGGCGGCGGCGTCCTCGTCGAGCCGTCGACGGCGGCCGAGCTGAGCTCGGGCGAGGTCACGGGCGTCGAGCCCCACCTGACCTGGGGCGACGATTTTGAGCTCTGGGTCGAGCAGCGGCGTCAGGTCTTTGCCGGTGAGAGCTCCCAGCACGTGGACCCGCGCTTCAGCCGCCAGGCCGCCACCCTCGACAGCTACGGCACCTGGGTCCAGGTCGACGACTCCTCCGGCTGGGCGTGGCAGCCCGCCGTCAGCGCTTCCTGGCGCCCATTCACCGCCGGCCGTTGGCACTGGACGCCCAGCGGATGGTCCTGGATCTCGTTCGAACCGTGGGGCTGGCTGCCCTCCCACTACGGCTCCTGGTTCATCGCTCCGGGCTTCGGCTGGGTCTGGCGATGGGGCCCGGTGTGGAGCCCGGCCTGGGTGACCTGGAGCTGGTGGCCGGGCTGGGTCGGCTGGGCGCCGCACGGCTGTCTCTCGTTCTGGGCGTGGGGAAGGCACCCTGGCGCGGGATGGTGGGGCCCGCATCCCCTGCCGCCGGGCCCGGGGTCGCCGAGGCCGCCTCGCAGCAGCGTCGTGCCGCCCCGCAGCGGCGCCGCTGCCGGCGACG
>CAZKKP010000136.1:0-1151 GCA_964553295.1 uncultured Thermoanaerobaculia bacterium
CCTCCAGCTCGCCGAGCCCCGCCAGCGGCCCTCCGTCAGGCGCCGTCAGCCGTACCCGGAGCCACCAGCTGTCGGTCTCGGCGGCCACCGCCACCACCAGGAGGTTGGCGCCGGCGGCCAGCCAGCCGCCGCCCGACGCCTGGTCCTCGGCGTGCTCGAGGGGATGCGGGGTGGTCAGCAGCTCCTCGCCGTTGAGCCAGACTCGGGCGACCTGGGCGGCGCCGAGGCGGACCGCCACCGCCTGCTCGAGCCGGCTGGTCACGGTGGTCGCGAGGTACGCCATCTGGCGACGCGCCGGCCACGCCAGGCCGTCGACCCGGACCCAGCCGAGGCCGTCGACGCCCGGCGCCGGCCGCCAGACCGTCTCCGCCTCCGGGTGGACCGCCCGGCCGGCGAAGTCCTCGAGCTCGGCGATCGCGACCGGCCCGTACACCCACCACCGCTCGAGCCCGCCCATGGCGCGGAACAGCGCCCGCGCGTCCTCGACCCGGCCGTCGTCGAGGGCGACCCGCGCCTCGAGCAGCCGGACCTCGTCGCCCATCAGCGGGTCGACCCGGCGCAGCGACGCCAGCCGGGCGACGAGTGGCTCGACCACTCCCCAGTCGGGCAGCATCCGGGTCTGGCCGAAGGCCAGCACCAGGTGGTGGAAGTCCTCCGGCCCGAGGCCGCCCACCGCGGCCCGCTCGACGTGCGCGCGCACCCGCTCCTCGACCGGGCTGGCGAGGGCCGGGAGCGTCGGCAGCAGAGCGGCGATCGGCAGCACCTTCAACGCGACCCACAGGCCGCGGCGGCGTCGGGGGGGAGCAGCAGTCGTCATCGCGCCAGTATCGCAGACCCACCGGTCACCAGCCGCTGCTCCGGTACAATCGGACGCCATGCACGAGCACCCGATCCGGGGCGTCTCCTTCGACGCCGGCAACACCCTGATCTACTGCGACCCCTCGCCGCCCGAGCTGTACGCCGCCGCCCTGAGCGACCTCGGCCGCCGGGTGACCCCTGACGAGGTCGCGCCGGTGTTCGCCGCGGTCTGGGAGGAGATGCAGCGGCGGACCGCCCCGGGGCTGGACCGCTACGCCCACTCCCCCGACGGCGCGCGCGGCTGGTGGGGCCTCTTCCTCGTTGAGGTCGTCGAGCGCCTCGGCCACGACGCC
>CAZKKP010000136.1:1161-3547 GCA_964553295.1 uncultured Thermoanaerobaculia bacterium
GCGCCGCTGCTCCTCGACCGGCTGTGGCAGGACTTCGCCCGACCCGACGTCTGGCACGCCTACCCCGAGGCCAGGCCGACCCTCGAGCGGCTCGCCCGGGCCGGCCTCCGCCTCGCAGTGACCTCGAACTGGGACGAGCGCCTGCCCGAGATCCTCGCCCGGCTCGACCTCGAGCGGCACTTCCAGGTCCTGACCGTGTCCCATCTCGAGGGCGTCGAGAAGCCGGCCGGCGAGATCTTCCGGCGCACGCTCCGGCGGCTCGGTCTGGCCGCGGCCGAGGTCGCCCACGTCGGCGACAGCCCCCGCGAGGACTACGCCGGCGCCCGGGACGCCGGCCTGCTGCCGGTGTTGGTCGACCGCGCCGGGGCCTTCTCCGGCGACGGCCACCGCCGGGTCGCCCGCCTCGACGAGCTGGCCGACCTCCTGGTCGGCGAGGGTGGCGGGCGTCGCGGCGCCGCGGAGGACCGATGCGCCACGTCGTGATCATGGCCGGAGGATCCGGCACCCGTTTCTGGCCGGCCTCCCGCCGGGACCGGCCGAAGCAGTTCCTGCCCCTGGCCGGCGACCGCTCGCTCCTCCGGGCCACCGCCGACCGGGTCCTGCCGATGGTCGGCGCGGAGCGGCTGTGGGTGGTGACTGCCGCGGCCACCGCCGAGCTGACCCGTCGGGAGCTGCCCGAGCTGCCCGCCGGCAACGTCCTCGGCGAGCCCGCCGGACGCGACACCGCCGCCTGCGTCGGCCTCGCCGCCACGGTCCTCGCGACGCGCGACCCCGAGGCGGTCTGCCTGGTGCTCCCCGCGGACCACGCCATTGCCGACGAGGCGAGCCTCCGCACCGCGCTGGACCTCGGCGCCGCCCACGTCGAGGCCGAGGGCGGGCTCCTCACCTTCGGCCTCCGTCCGACCCGACCGGAGACCGGCTTCGGCTATCTACGGGTCGGCGACCGGGTCGCCGAGCGTGGCGGGCTGCCGGTGCATGCCCTCGAGCGCTTCGTCGAGAAGCCCGACCTCGCCACCGCCGGCCGCTATCTCGCCGAGGGCGGCTACCTGTGGAACTCGGGCATGTTCGCCTGGCGCGCCGCCGACCTGCTCGCCGAGATCGAGCGGCAGCTGCCCGAGCTCGCCGCCGGCCTGGCCGAGATCCGGCGGGCCCTCGGCGGCGACCGCGAGCTTGCGGTGCTCGCCGAGGTCTATCCCCGGCTGCCGCGGATCTCGGTCGACTTCGGCATCATGGAGGGCGCCGTCCACTGCTTCACCCTGCCCGTCGACCTCGGCTGGTCCGACGTCGGTTCGTGGCCGGCCCTGGCCGAGGTCCTCGGCGACGGCGACGGCTCGGTCAGCCGCGGCCGCGTCCTCGCCATCGACAGTCCGGGCTCCGTTCTCGTCTCGCACGGCCCCGCGATCGCCGCCCTCGGCCTCCCGGACGTCGTCGTCGTCGCCACCCCTGACGCCGTCCTCGTCGTGCCCAAGGAGCACGCACAGCGGGTCAAGGAGATCGTCGCCGCCCTCTCCGAGCAGGGGTGGGACGACCTCCTCTGACCCTGCCCGGCGGCCGGCGGGCCCGTCCGCACTGCGCCGCCGTGTCCCTTCACCCCTCACTCCGCCCGCGCGGGCGGCGGGCGGGGCTCAGCCGTCCTCGGGTCTCCTCTCCTTGAGGCCGTACTGCTCGATCTTGCGGTACAGAGTGGAGCGGCCGATGCCAAGCCGGCGTGCGGCGTCGGACAGGTTGTCGCCGCAGCGCTGAAGGGCCTGCTCGATCGCCCGTCGCTCCAGATCCTCGAGGCTGGCGACGCCGTCGAGGTCGAGCTCGAGCTCGGCCGCGGGGGGTGTGGCGGGGCCGTCACGCAGCTCGGCGGGCAGGTCGGCAACGGTGACCTCGGCGCCGTCGGAGACCAGGAGGGCGCGGTGGACGACGTTCTCCAGCTCGCGGACGTTGCCCGGCCAGCGGTGGGCGACGAGACGCTCCATGGCCTCGGGCCTCACCCGGCGGACGGTGCGGCCGGCGTCGCGGGCGTACTTCGCGAGGAAGTGGTCGACGAGCAGCGGCACGTCCACCCGGCGCTCCCGCAGGGGCGGGAGCTCGATGGGGAAGACGACGAGCCGGTAGTAGAGGTCCTGGCGAAAGCCGCCGGCGCCGACCATCTGGGCAAGGTCGCGGTTGGAGGCCGAGATCACGCGCACGTCGAGGTCGACCCGGCGGGTGCCGCCGACCCGCTGCAGGCTGCGCTCCTGGAGCACCCGGAGCAGCCGGGCCTGGGCCGAGGCCGACATCTCGCCGACCTCGTCGAGGAAGATCGTGCCCCCGGCCGCCTGCTCGAACTTCCCCGGATGACTGCTCACCGCGCCGGTGAAGGCGCCCTTCTCGTGGCCGAAGAGCTCGCTCTCCT
>CAZKKP010000136.1:3557-9025 GCA_964553295.1 uncultured Thermoanaerobaculia bacterium
GGGGCCGCCGGAGCGTCGCGAGCCGTAGTGGATCGCCTTGGCGACCAGCTCCTTGCCGGTGCCGCTCTCGCCGGAGATGAAGACCGTGATGTCGGACTCGAGGACCTTCTCCACCTGGTCGTAGACCCGCCGCATGCCGGCCGAGGAGCCGACCACGTTCTTGAGGCTGAAGCGCTCGCCGAGCTCTCCCTTGAGGCGCTCGACCTCGCGCGCGAGGCGGCCGTGACTGAGGGCGTTGGCCAGGGTGGTGAGCAGCCGGCCGCGGTCGGCGGGCTTGACCAGGTAGTCGAAGGCGCCGAGCTTGATCACCTCCACCGCCTGGGCCACGTCGTTGACCGCGGTCAGCACGACCACCGGCAGGCCGGGGAAGCGCCGGCGCAGCTCGCGAAGGACGACGAGGCCGTCGACCTCGGGCATCATCAGGTCGAGCAGCACCGCGTCGGGCGGGCTGCCGACCGTCGCCAGCACCTCGCCACCGGAGGCGAAGGTCTCGACCCGGTGGCCGGCCGACTCGACGATGAAACGCAGCAGCTCCCGGATCGCCGCGTCGTCGTCGACCACCCAGACGGTGCGCCCGGGTCCGCTCATTCGCCCTCCTCGGCGCCACCATCCCGGCAGCGGGCGCAGACCACCGTGAGGTCGTCGTCGGGCTCGCCGTTGCCGAGATGGCGGCGGAGGTCGTCGGCGAGCCGGCGGACGACCTCGGCGGCGCTGCCGCCGGAATCGAGGCAGCGGGCCACCCGCTCGAGCCCGTACTCACCACCGTCGCCGCCCATCCCGGCCTCGAAGACGCCGTCAGTGTGGAGCAGCAGGGTGTCTCCCGGCTCGAGCACCAGCTCGCCCACCTCGTAGCTCTGGTCGGGGAGCAGGCCGATCGGGCGCCCGGTGGCGCCGAGGCTCGAGACCCCGCCGCGGCGACGCAGGAAGACCGGTGGGTGGCCGGCCGAGACCCAGCGCAGGGTGCGCGTTGCGGGCTCCCACTCAGCCACGACCAGGGTCGCGTACTTGCGGCCGCGGGTGAGCCGGAAGAGCAGGTCGTTGCCCTCGGCGACGACCCGGTCGAGGGACCGACGGTCGCCGCGGCGGCTCCAGAAGTAGGCCTGGACGTTGGACGCGATCAGGCCGGCGGCCACCCCTTTGCCGGAGATGTCGGCCACCACCAGCCACCAGTGCTCGCCGTCGCCGGTGGGGATGACGTCCCAGTAGTCGCCGCCGACCTCACGGCTCGGCCTGATGAGGCGCTCGAGCTCGAGCCCGGGGACCTCGACCAGCGCGTCGGGCAGCAGGGTCCGTTGGATCTCGGCGGCCAGCCGGAGCTCCTCCTGGGAGCGCTCGCGGGCGACGATCTCGCGGTGCAGCCGGGCGGTGGTCAGGGCGACCGCAAAGGGCACCCCGAGCTCGGCCAGGAACTCGACGTCGGCCTTGGAGAAGCCGGCCTCGCGGTGGTTGAGCAGCTGCAGCACCGCGGTCAAAGCCCCGTCCCGGTCGCGCACCGGGACGGTCAGCAGTGAGCAGGTGCGAAAGCCCGTGGTGCGGTCGACCTTCGGGTCGAAGCGAGGGTCGGCGTACGGCTCGTTGAGGATCACCGCCTCGCCCGAGGCGGCAACCGCCCCGACGATGCCGTCGCCGATGGCGAGCTCGAGCGGCGCCCCGTCGAGCCCCTGGGCGACCAGCGAGCGCAGCATGCCGCGCTCGGCGTCGACCAGGAAGAGGCTGCCGCGCTCGGCGCCGATCAGCCGGGAGGCGATACCGATGATGTGGTCGGCGAGCTCGCGCAGGTCGAGCGTCGAGTTGACCAGGAAACCGGTCTCGACGATCGCCTCGAGGCGCCGGCTTCGCTCGCGTGCGCGCTCGAGCTCCGAGGCCAGTCGCTCCCTCTCGTCGTCGGTGGCCGTCACGGTGGTTCGCCTCGCCAGGGATGTGGCCTCGCGGCCCGGCACCATGATAGCGCGCCCCTCAGCGGGGACCTCAGCCGATCGACCGCACCAGCCAGGCGGCGAGGCTGGCGGCGTCCTCGTCGCCGCGGAGGTCGACCTCGACCCGGCCGGCGGCGGCGAGTGCCGACACCAGCTCGGACCGGCGATAGCGGCCGACCCCGGAGGCCAGCCGACCGAGCTGCCAGAGCGAGGGGGGCCGGCCACGGCCGACGAAGGGGTTCGGCGCCCGGGCCTCGAGCCGCTCGAGCAGCGCCGGTCCGATCCGGCTCTTGAACTGTCGCCCGTACCAGCCGGGGGCGGAGGTGCGCGCCGGCTCGAGCTCGGGGGCAAGGCCCGCCGCCGCCGCCGTCTCGGCGAGGTAGAGCAGCCGCGACAGCAGGCTCGAGACCTGACCGAAGAGAACCACCGGAACGCCCCCGGGCTCGACCCGACCTCCCTGCCAGTCGCGAACCGCCAGGCCGCGGTCGCCGGCGGCGAGCAGGTCGAGCAAGGCGGACGGACGGCGGGTGAGCACGGCGTCCTCGACCGCCTCGAGGGAGCGCTCTGGGGGGAAGGTCAGTCGTCGCACCAGCTCCTCGTCGACCACCCCGGTCGCCGCGGCGGCGACGGCGAGCTTGCTCGCCTCGGCGACCAGCTGGCGGGGCGCGAAGCCGAGCCGGTCCATGAGCAGCCCCGCCGCCGCCGGCACGAAGCGCACCGGCTCGGCGGCGCCCACCAGCAGCCGTCCCAGCACCTCCCGCTGCGCCGGCGACAGGGCCACCTCCTCCCAGGGCTTCGGCGGCTCGGGCAGGGACAGCCACTCGGCGGCGCCGACCCGCTCGACCGCTTCGACCAGCGGGCCCTTCGGTCTCCGGCTCGCCCACACGCCGAGGGCCAGCGCGAGGTCGTCGCCGAGACCCTCGTCGAGGACCCGCACCAGGGCCGCCGGATCGGCGCCGTCCCTCTTCGGCGCCTCGCTCGGCGCCGGGGCCTCGACCCAGCCTCGAGCATCAGCCACCACCAACACCCGTTGCGCCACGAACAACGAGCGCGACTGCAGCTCCAGCGCGAGCTCCTCCGGGGTCACCGAGTCGGGGAGGACCTCTGCCTCGGCGCCGCCGAAGGCGCTGGTCAGCTCGGCCACGATCTCGTCGAGCCGCCGCTCGAGGAGGAAGTCGTCGCTCGATGCAACCAGGCGGACCCGCTTCATGTCGGCCCGTCGCGCCGCGAGCGGCTCACAGCTCGCCGCGGTCCTGCAGCTCCTGACAGGCGATGCAGTGGCGGGCCCAGGGCACCGCCGCCAGCCGCCCCGGCTGGACCTTCTTGCCACAGTGGCTGCAGGCGCCGTAGCTGCCGGCGTCGATCCGTTTGAGCGCCTCCTCGACGCGGCGCAGCACCTCGCGCTCGCCCGAGGTCAGCTGGTAGTTGAGGTCGCGGGACATCGTCGACAAGGCGCGGTCCCCGAGGTCGGGTGCGTCCTCCTCACCGCCCTCGTGCTCCGCGGTCCGCGCCTGGCGGACGCGGGCGAGCACGTCGGCGCGCTTCGCCTCCAGGATCTCGCGGTACCGTTCGAGCTCGGCCGGTGTCATCGGTCCCCCTTCCGCCGCGGCGCCACCGCGGTGTCACCCTCGGGTGCGGCCTGAACGCGCCGCCCTCCTGCTCTGGTCATTGTAAGCCAGGCCGATGGTAGCCACCACCGACGAGGATGTGGGTCGCCCTGAACAGCTGCTCCCAGAGCACCAGCCGGGCCAGGAGGTGGGGCAGGGTGAGGGTCCCGAGGGACAGCCGGAGCCCGGCCGCGGCGAGCAGCCCGGGATCGAGCCCGAGATCCGAGCCGACCACGAAGACGATCCCGGGCAGCCCCCGCCCCTCGAGCCCCTCGAGCAGGCGGGCGAGGCCTTCGCTGTCGTGCGCGGCGCCACCCTCGTCGAGCGCCGCCAGGGTCCAACCGGCGGGCAGCTGGTCGGTGGCGCTCCGCGCCTCCGCCAAGAGCACCCGGCGCGGATCCCCGCCCCGACCGCCGGTGCAGGGCCTCAGCGGCACGTCCTCGGCCGGCCAGCGCCGGCTGACCCGGCGCCGGTAGCGCTCGACCTCGGCCTCGTAGGGCGAGCCCGCCGGCCTCCCGAACCAGACGACCCGAACCCTCACCCGACCCGCTCGACGTCGCCGCCGAGCAGCTCGCCGCCCTCCAGGCAGCGGGCGTCGCCCCACAGAGCGTCGAGCCCATAGTAGGCACGGCGCTCCTCGGTGAAGACGTGGACGATGAGGTCGCCGTAGTCGAGCAGCACCCAGTCGCTGCCGCCGGCGCCCTCGACGTGCAGCGGCGGCCGGCCGGCCTCGCGCAACCGCGTGCGGATCTCGTCGACCACCGCCCCGACCTGGCGCTCGCTCGCCGACGAGCAGACCAGGAAGGAGTCGGCGTAGGAGGTCAGGGCGGCGACGTCGTAGGCGGCGAGCTGGAAGGCCTTCTTGTCGGCCGCGGCGGCCGCCGCCAGGTGCAGGATGGTCAGGGTGTCGTCAGCGATCATCGTCGGCGTCGTCCTCCGTGCCGTGGCGGTAAAGGCCGTACTTGACAATGTAGGAGAAGACCTCGTGCGGCACCAGCTCGCGGATCGACTGGCCGTGCCGCAGCCGCTCCCGGATCGACGTCGCCGAGATCGGGAACGGCTCGTGGTCGAGCAGGAAGATCGTCCGCCGGGCGGGATCCGGTACCTGCTCGAACGGTGTCACGACCCGCATCCGAGGAACCAGCTCCGGCGGCACCCGGCGGACGAGCTCGTCGCGCCAGATGTGCGCCCGGTGGAGGACGACGAGGTGGGCCAGCTCGACCAGCTCGGACCAGCGCTCCCAGGTCGCGATCTGGGAGAAGGAGTCGGAGCCGAGCAGGAAGAACGGGGTCGCCCCGGGCTCGCGCTCGACGAACCGGCGCACCGTGTCGACGGTGAAGGTCGGCCCGGCGCGGAAGACCTCGTCGTCGGAGGCGTAGAAGCCCTCGAATGGCAGGGTCGCCATCGCCACCATGGCCAGCCGGTGGGTGACCGGGGTCAGGGGCTGCCCGTCCTTGTGCGGCGGGCTGCCGGCCGGCACGAAGTGAACGGCGTCAAAGCGGAAGGTCTCCTGGGCGCGCACCATCGGCACCAGGTGGCCGAGGTGGAAGGGGTCGAAGCTGCCGCCGTAGATCGCGATCCGTCGCCTCATGAGGGGTCTCCCGCAAGCGCGAACATCTCGTGGAGCAGCTGCTTCAGCTCACGCCCACTGACTGCCGACACCGTCGTCCAGGGTACGCCGGCAGCATCGGCGACGGCCGCGAGCTCGGCGCTGACGGCTGCGACGTCGTCCGCGGCGACTGTGTCGAGCTTGCTGCCCACCAGGATCCACGGGCGCTGGCCGAGCTCCGGGGAGTAGGCCTCGATCTCGCCACGGATGGTCGCCACCCGGTCGGCAACCGGGCTCGGGTCGGACAGGTCGACGAGGTGCACGAGACCGCGGCAGCGCTCGACGTGGCGCAGGAAGCGGATGCCGAGGCCAGCGCCCTGGTGGGCGCCCTCGATG
>CAZKKP010000137.1:0-681 GCA_964553295.1 uncultured Thermoanaerobaculia bacterium
TGTGCATGAGGGTCGACTTGCCGGAGCCGGACGGCCCCATCACCGCCACGTGGTCGCCGTGCTCGATCACCAGGTCGACGCCGGCCAGGGCCTCGACCGCGAGATCGCCCACGCCGTAGACCTTGTGGATCCCTTGGAGCTCGATCAGGGGCGCCATCACGACACCCTCCCCTCGTCCCGTCGCCGCGTCGGATCGGCCAGTGCCACCTTCTCGCCGGCGGCGAGCCCGTCGACGACCTCGACATCGCTGGTCGAGGAGATGCCGGTCACCACCTGCCGCTCCTCGAACCACCGTCGCCATTCCTGACGCGGGTCGTCGAGCCACGGCGCCTCGGCGCCATCGTCGGGTGACCGCGGCAGGGCCTCGTCGCGCCGCACGTAAACCAGCTCGTCGTCGCCGCGGACGAAGACCGACTCCACCGGCACCGACAGCACGCCGGAGCGGACCTCGCCGCGGACTTCGACGTTCGCGGTCATGCCGGTGCGCAGCTGGTGGCCGAGATGCTCGAGGGCGATCTCCACGTCGAACACCTTGACCTGCTCGGCGAGCCGAGCCGCCGGAGCGATGCGCCCTATCGAGCCCGGGAAGACCGTGCGCGGGAAGGCGTCGAGGGTCACCCTCACCGGCTGGCCCTCGGTGATCTTGCCGATGTCCACCTCGTTGACCCCGGCCCGGACGAG
>CAZKKP010000137.1:691-3508 GCA_964553295.1 uncultured Thermoanaerobaculia bacterium
GTGCCGGCGTTGAACGCGCCCGAGCCGGTCACCGTCTCGCCCAGCTCGACCGGCCGCTGGACGACCACCCCGGCCATCGGCGCCGTGATGTTGACCACCTGGCGCGGGTTGTCGCCCACCGGGATGCCGGAGTCCTCGACCAGCCGCTGCTGCTCACGGGCGGCGTCAAGGGCCTGCTGGGCCTTGCGGTAGCGCGTCTCCGCCTCGCGGTTGACCTCGACGGAGACCAGGCCGTTCTCGAACAGCCGCCGCTTCGCCTCGTGGTCCTGACGGGCGTCCTCGGCGGCGATCACCGCCGCGCTCACCGTGCTCTTGACGGTCAGCAGGTTCTGCGCCTGGTTGACGTCGGGCTCGATGCGGGCGATCAGCTGCCCCTTCGCCACGACGTCGCCGGCACGCACCGGCAGGTCGACGATCCGGCCCGACAGGTTCGACTTGACGTCGACCCTGACCTCCGGCTCGACGGTGCCGATCTCGCGCACCACCACCTGGAGGTCGCCGGTGCGGGCGGCCAGGGTCGGCACATCGGGCCCCTTCTCCTCCTTGGTGGCGCCGTTGCCGTGGCTCCTGGCGGCGATCGCCACCGCCGCCACCACCAGGATCGCCAGCGTCCCCAGGATCCACCACCGCTTCCTCGTGCGAGCCATCGCGTCCTCCTGACACCTTGAACGATCGGCTTCAGCCGTCATTACGGAGCAGGTGGCGTCCGGGTTCGCAGTCGGTTCCCCGCGTTCGCCGAGGCCGCAGCACCGCGGGTCAGGGGATGAAGCTCAGGGCTCAGGGCTCGGGGCTCAGGGCTCAGGGCTCACTCCTCACCCTGCCCGCGCGGGCGGCTGGCGGCGGGCCCCTTCACTCCCGCGCCACGCCGGCGACGTAGGTCGGGTCGCCGGTGTCGACGTCGACGATCGACAGGTAGGCGGTCCAGAAGTCGGGCGAGCCGCCGGTGAGGTCGACGGCCAGCCAGCCCCCGGAGATGACCAGGCTGCCGACGCCAAGGCTGCCGAAGACGTCGTTGACCTGGGTGTAGGCGGCGGACGGCGAGTAGCTCCGGGACGCGAGCAGGACGCCGTCGGCCCGGTAGATCCTGACGGTGACGAGAATCGGGGTGGTCGAGGTGTGCACGATGCCGAGGTTGCTGCGGAAGCGGCCGGGCGCCGAAGCCGCGAGCGGCAGCACCAGGCGAGCGGGGGCGCCGGCCCCCACGAGCGCCAGGCCGGGGATGCCCTGACCGAAGGTGCT
Organism: uncultured Thermoanaerobaculia bacterium; assembly: GCA_964553295.1. Taxonomy (GTDB): domain Bacteria; phylum Acidobacteriota; class Thermoanaerobaculia; order Thermoanaerobaculales; family Sulfomarinibacteraceae; genus CAZKKP01. Next base: position 1,931 of record CAZKKP010000137.1, read on the forward strand.
GCCGTCCCCCTTCAGGTTGAAGGTCCGGCTCGAGACGACCATCCCCGGTCGGTTGGCCTCGACCCAGAGCAGACCCTGGGCGGGCCGTCGCGCGACCAGGGGGTCGTCGAGCACGAGCACGCGCCTCGACTCGAGGGTCACGGGGCCGGTGAGCGGCTCGCCCGGCCAGACGACGCCGGCGGCGACGAAGTGCACCCTCACCGTCACCGGCCCGTCCGTCGGGTTGACCACGACCACCTGTGAGCGCCAGTCGGATCCGCCTGTCCCGGGGGTCGAGGCGGCCGCCGGCACCAGCCATCGGGTCGAGCCGATGGGTGTGCTCGGAGGGTTCATGCCGTCGACCGCGAGGGCGCCGGTGCCGAGCGGGTCGAGCCAGTCCCGGAGCCGTTCCTCGGCGGTCGCGCCCTGGGAGAACTGGCGGGCGAGGCGGCCGTACCAGTCCGACTCGTTGGTGGCGAAGCACGAGGCGAAGCCGCCGCTCAGGGTGCCCACGCAGCGCTTGCTGACGGCGTCGAAGATGCACGACCCGGACGAGCCGCCCTCGGTGGTGCCGCGCTCCCAGGCGCCGACCCTGAGGTACAGACCATTGCCCGGGGAGGCGGTGCTCAGGTACGAGGTCACGGTGAGCGGGTCGTCGTCGAGGCTGATCGCCTTCTCGTCGCCCGCCGGGTGATGGAGGCCGACGACGCCGTTGGCGGGCGCCGGCTCCCTGGCGTCCCAGCCGGCGTAGTAGACGCCGAACTCCGGCGCCGGGGGCTCGTCGAGCAGCAGCAGGGAGAAGTCCGAACCGGTGGAGAACGGCGACGAGGCGACCAGGGTCGCGCCGCTCTGGCTCTGCGCCAGGCTCCCCCCCGACAAGGCGCCGCAGGTGCTCGACTGGTAGTTCCAGTAGAGCACCACGGTGGGCGCCTGGCTCGCGCTGGTGACGCAGTGCTGCGCGGTGAGGAAGTACGGCGTAGCGTTGCCGGCGGTGGTGTTGACGAGCTGCCCGGTGCACAGCGACGAGCCCGAGATCGTGAATCGCGCCACCGACCGGATCTGGTCCCGCCAGGGGTCGCCCTCCGGGCAGATGACGTCGATGTTGCAGGCGCCCTGCTTGGCCCCGTCGCCGACCAGATCGCGGTAGCCGCGGTTGACGCTCGAGACCTCCAGACCGGTGCGCTCAGCGCCGGCTGGCAGCTGCAGCTCGAGCACCGCCTCGTCGCCCGGGACCAGCGGCGTCCACAGGCCGCCCGCGGCGTTGCGATCCGCGCTCGTGTAGGGCCCGTGGACGATCTCGCCGCGCCCGTCGTGCCACCACAGGCGGGCCCCCGCCGGCGGGTCGAAGAGCGCCAGGCCGAGGTTAAGGCTGCGGGCGCCGGGGGCAGCGATGCGCAGGCGCCACAGTCGGGAGCCGTCGGCCAGGGTCTCCCAGGTCCCCGACGACTCGCCGGGGAGCCCGAGACGCGACGGGCGTGGTGCCGCCACCAGGCTCTCGCGCAAGAAGGGATAGCGCGCGACCCAGAGCGGCACCTGGGACTCCGAGAAGTACGGCTCCGCCGTTCCGCTCCGGACGCGGCCTCTCTGCTCACGACGCTC
>CAZKKP010000137.1:3518-7523 GCA_964553295.1 uncultured Thermoanaerobaculia bacterium
TCTCCCAGGTCCCCGACGACTCCGGTCGGATCGCCGCGACCTGGGGCTCGGCGAAGCGGAGCGGGGCCGGCTGCCAGGTCAGGCGCCGCGCGGCGTCCTCCTCGAGGAGCCGAGCCACCTCGACCGCCGGCGTCTCCAGCCGCTCGACGGCGTCCAGAGGCAGGGCGCTGACTGACAGCCCCGGCGGGTCGGCCGAGCGGGCGGGCGCCGTGGAAGGAAGCAGCGTCAGAACCAGGACGATCGCGAGCCCGCAGGCTGCGGCGGGCGGGAAATAGCTCGATCGAGTCATGTTCACTCCCTGCCCGATCCGCGAGTGCACCGGGCCGTTGACGGCATCGTAGCAGCGGGAGGGAGGATTCTCCTGCGCGGCCCCTCCATCCTGTGACCCAGGTCGCTTCCGCCGTGCTCAGACGGCCTGCGGCGTTCCTTCGACGACGATCCGGTCGACCCGCACGGGCGTCCGGGGTCGATCTCCGGGCCCGGTCGGAGTCCGCTCGATGGCCTGCACGACCTCCAGGCCCTCGACGACCCTGCCGAACACCGGGTGCTTCGACGGTCCCGGCGAGAACCAGTCGAGGTAGGCGTTGTGCACGGTGTTGATGAAGAACTGCGAGCCGCCGCTGTCCGGCCGGCCGGTGTTGGCCATCGACAGCGTGCCGGGCTCGTTGGAGAAGCGGGCGCCCGGCGGGTGCTCGTCGCGGATCGTGCCGTGGGGTGGACCGCCGGTACCGGCGCGCGGGCTCTGGGGGTCGCGGCTGTGCGGGCAGCCGAACTGGACCATGAACCCGTTGATCACCCGGTGGAAGTGGAGGCCGTCGTAGAACCCGCTCCTGGCCAGGGCCAGGAAGTTGCCGGCGGTGATCGGCATCTCCTCGAGCAGAACCTCGGCCTTGAAGGTGCCCATCGAGGTCTCGAAGGTGGCGACCGGATTGGTCATTCGGAGCTCCTTTCGGCGCCGCTCGGGCGGCGACCGGCCGCTCACCATAGCATGGCAGAGGTTACACTCCCGGGATGTGCACACCTGCCTCCCCAAGGTCTCGCCGGCTGGCCGCCGCGGCAGCCGCCTTCGCGGCCATCGCCTGTGGTCCCGTCGTCGCCCGGTCGGACGGCGCCAGCCGTCACTTCCTGTGGCGAGTCGACGGAGGTACAGCGCAGGTGCTGCTCCTCGGCTCGATCCACGCCCTGCCCGCCGAGGCCTACCCGCTCGCCGCCGCGATCGAGGAGGCCTACGAGCGGTCGGCGGTAGTGGCCTTCGAGACCGACCTCGACGGTCTCGCCGAGGCCGGGGAGCGCCTCCTCGAGGCGGGGACCCTGCCCGAAGGGGAGTCCTTGACCGGCCTCATCGGCCCCGAGCTCGGCCGGCGGCTGTCCGCCGTCCTCGCCGGCAGCGGCCTGCCGGCCGGGGCGCTGGAACGGCACCGACCGTGGTTCGCGGCCCTCACCCTCACACAGCTCGAGCTGATGAGGGTCGGGTTCGCGGCGGAGCACGGCGTCGACCTGCACTTCTGGCGACGTGCGGCCGCCGACGGCAAACGCCGGATCGCCCTGGAGACGGTCGAGCACCAGGTCGAGGCGCTGACCTCCCTGGAGGGCGAGGATGGCGTCGCCCTGCTCGCCTCGACCCTCGACGAGCTGCGCGAGGTGGAGACCCTGCTCGGTCGCGTCGCCGCCGCCTGGCAGGCCGGCCGGGTCGAGGAGGTCGGCGAGCTGCTCGGGGAGGGCATGGCGGAGCACCCCGGGCTGATGCGCCGCCTGGTCGACGACCGCAACCTGGCCTGGCTGCCCGCGGTGACCGCGCTGGCCTCGGGCGACGAGCCCGCCCTGGTCGTCGTCGGCGCCCTCCACCTGGTCGGCGACAACGGGCTGGTCGAGCTCCTTCGGGGAGCGGGTTTCACCGCGACCCAGCTGTAGGCCGGGGCCCTGCCGCCCTTCCCGACCACGAAGTCCGGGCACGGGCTGGGGCTCGGGTGTGGGCAGCAGGGGGCGGGCCCGGTTCACTCGACGGCGCCCTGTCTCGCGACCGCGGCCGCGAGGTCCCGGGCGGCGGTCTCGCGGGGCGTGGTGGGCTCGAGCTCGAGGTAGAGCTCGGCGCGGTCGACCAGCTCGCCGAGGGTGAGGCCGACGCCGGCGACCACCGCCGCCACGGGAGGCTCGAGCCAGGGCGCGACCAGAGGCAGGCCGAAACCGGCGATGGTGCGCACCGCCGCGAGGTGGGCTCGGGTCGGGCGGCCTTCGCGACGGAGCGCCAGCTTCCTCGCCGTATAGCACACGAGCCGCAGGGCGCCGATCGCCACGGCGAGCCCCTGAGACCCGGTGAGGATCGCGCTGAGGAAGGCGGCGACGAGGAGCGTGTCCGCCGAGTGAACTGGCAGCGCGCGCGGCCGCCGCACCACGTCGTAGACCCGGTCGACGGCGAACAGCGTCGCCCAGCCGACGGCCACGGCAACCGGTCGCAGAGCCTCGCCGAGCGGCCGCGAGAGCACCCCGAGCACGATCAGCACCGCCAGAGCGCCGAAGAGCGCGATCTCCCGGGACAACCATGAGCTGCCGAGGCCGAGCAGCGCCCGCCAGGCGCGCCGCGGCCGGCCGAGGTGGAGCGGCGAGACGGCGAGGGCGACGACCGCCAGGAGGGCGGGCCAGCACGAGGCGATGCCGCGCCCGGCGAAGGCCGCGGTCTCGAGGGCGACGACCAGGGAGGCCGCCAGGGTGAAGACCAGCAGCGGCCACTCGTGGCCGAGGCCCGCTGCGGCGGCGGGCGCCGGTCGGGCCGCGTCGAAGGCCGCGAGCACCTCCGGCTCGAGCTGCCAGGTGCTCTCGGGGGGCGTCGCACCGGCCCGGCGGGGCCGGAAACGGATCGACGGCCCGGCAGAGGTGCGGGGGAAGCCGGCGGCGCCTTCCAGCAGCGGTCGCGACACCGTCTCGGCCGCGACCTCGTCGTGCCGCCCGAAGGTGAGCGCACCGGTCGGGCAGGCGTGGACGCAGGCCGGCTCGCCGCCGGAGGAGCGCCTCTCCGCGCAGAAGGTGCACTTGCCCATCACCCCGCCGGCCTCGTCGAAGAGGGGCGCCTGGAAGGGGCAGACCCAGGCGCAGTAGCGGCAGCCGAGGCAGCGGTCAGCCTCCAGGGTCAGGGTGCCGGCCGCCTCGTCGCGGTTGAAGGCCCGGGCCGGGCAGGCGACGGCGCAGGGCGCCTCGGCGCAGTGGTTGCACGCCAGCGACAGGTGGTGGTGCGCCGCCCGCGGGTCGGCAGCGCCGTTGAAGGTCACGATGTGTCGCCAGCTGCGGCCCCAGCCGAGCCGGTTCTCGGTGGAGCAGGCGAGCTCGCAGGCCCGGCAACCGGTGCAGCGCTCGAGGTCGTGGACGAAACCGAGGCGGTCGCCGCTCACGGCGCCGCCTTCTCCACCTCGACCAGGGTGTCGTGGAAGGCGGCGCCGTGGCCGAGGTCGGTCTCCCGGCCGAGGGAGAGCGCGTTGACCCCGGCGCCCTCGGCGTGCCAGTAGCCGTTGTGCAGCGACACGCAGCCGGCGCGCAGGCCGAGGTCGAAGCGGACCGGCAGCCGGAGCTCGCCGCGGTCGTTGTAGAGCCGCACCAGGTCGCCCTCGGCGATGCCCCGGGGCAGCGCGTCGGCCGGGCTCATGACCACCATCGGCGGCGGCGCCGTGGCCCGGATCATCTCGAGCATGCCGAACTGGGAGTGGATGCGGTCCTTGGTGTTGGGGGTCATCATCTGCAGCGGAAAGCGCCACGCCCGCTCGCCGGCGGCCAGCACCGACTCCTCGGGCGGCCGCCAGTCGGGCAGCGCCGACACCCCCCAGCGCCGCGTCGCCTCCTCGGAGAGGATCTCGACACGGCCCGACGGGGTCGGGAACACGAGGTCGGCGAAGGCGACCTCCGGGGCGCCGGGGGCGACGACCGGCCCGTCGCGCAGGAGATCCAGGGTCAGCCCGGGCACGCGCGCAAGGCGACGCTCGAGCCCTACAAGCTGGTCCAGGCCGATGCGGACGCGGT
>CAZKKP010000137.1:7533-8724 GCA_964553295.1 uncultured Thermoanaerobaculia bacterium
GGCGACGCTCGAGCCACGCCTCCACCTCGGCGTCGCCGGGCCCGGGGATCGCGGCGTCGACCGCCCGCTGCTCGAGTCCGAGGCGGCGGGCGAGCTCACGGTAGACCCAGGTCTCCGGGCGCACCTCGCCGGGCGGCTCGAGGACCTTCTGCTTGAGCTGCAGGTAGGGGTGCCAGTAGGCGCCGATGACGTCGGACTGCTCGAGGAAGCTCTTGGCCGGCAGCACCAGGTCGGCCTCGGCAGCGGTGTCGGTGAGGAACTGGTCGACCACGACCCGGAAGCGCAGCCTCCGGAAGGCCTCGCGCACGGTGTGGGACTCGGGGTTCTGGGTCAACGGGTTGCCGCGCTCGACCCAGACGACCTCGAGCGGGGGGTCGGCGAGGGCCAGCATGTCGCGGCCGAGGCGGGCGGTGGAGACGGCGACCCGCATCACGCCGTCCGGTCGCTCGGGCGGGAAGAAGGCGACGGGGTCCTTGACCTCGTCGAACACCGCCGTCGCCAGGTTGGCGTAGACCCAGCCCGCCCCCGGCCGGCCGAGGTTGCCGGTGATCGCCACGAGCGCGATCAGGGCGCGCATGGTCTGACCGCTCGAGGTGTAGCGCTGCATGCCGAAGCCGGCGCAGATCGTCATCGGCGCGACCGACCCGGCGAGCTCCGCCAGGCGCTCGATGAAGCGCTCGGGCACCCCGGTGACGGCTGCCGCCCAGACCGGCGTGCGCTCGGCGACGCTGGCGGCGAAGGCCTCGAAGCCGAGCACGTGGCGATCGACGAAGTCGCGGTCGACGCGGCCGTCGCGCACCAGGCAGTGGGCCACCGCCAGGGCCAGGGCGCCGTCGCTGCCGGGGCGAGGCTGGACGAGCAGCTCGGCGCGCTCGGCGGTCTCGGTGCGCCTCGGGTCGACGACGATCAGCCGGGCCCCGGCCTCCAGCGCCTGGTCGACGAAGGTCATCTGGTGGAGGTTGGTCTCCGCCGGGTTCTTGCCCCACAGGACGATGAGCTTCGCCCTGGCGAGATCCCAGGGTGAGGCGTGGACATTGTCCCCCAGGGTCAGCCGGGTGGCCTCGAGGCCCGCCGGCCAGCACAGGTCGCCGTAGGTCGTGGTGCAGCCGCCGAAGAGCCTGAAGAAGGCCGACCCGCAGCCGTTGAGCAGCCCCTTGGTGCCGCTGCCGGCGTAGAGCAGCACCCCTTGCG
>CAZKKP010000137.1:8734-9003 GCA_964553295.1 uncultured Thermoanaerobaculia bacterium
CTCCTCGGCGATCCGGTCCAGCGCCCGCTCCCAGCCGACCTTCGCGAAGCCGCCGCCCGCCGTCCGCTCGAGCGGGTGCAGCAACCGCTCGGGCGACACCACCCGCTCGACGTAGCTGAGACCCTTCAGACACGGGCCGCCGGCGGTCGCCCGCCCGTCCGGGTGGGCTTCGAGCTCGACCAGCCGCCCCTCCTCCACCCGCACCCGCAGCGAGCAGGTGCTGTAGCAGTTGCGCGGACAGGCGGTGGTGAACCAGGGCATCCGAGACC
>CAZKKP010000138.1:0-4980 GCA_964553295.1 uncultured Thermoanaerobaculia bacterium
TGCCCAGGCGCCGCAGGTGTGCGGGCCGGGGCCGGTCGAGACGACCCAGTTGTTCGACCAGTCGGTGGAGCTCTCGAAGGCGTCTTCGAGAAGGGTCACCGCGCCGCCGGAGATGGTCGCCGACCGGCGCACGAGGTTGGTGTCCTCGTAGCCGCCGTTGCACGGTCCGCCGTGGCCGGAGGAGCCGTCCTCGGCGCGGACGACGTAGTAGTAGGGCACCCCCGAGCTCAGGCCGGTGGTGTCGTCGTAGTAGGTGGTGGAGACGCAGCTCGCGATCCGGTTCGTGCTCGAGGGGGTGAAGGTGGAGCTGGTGGAGCGGTAGACGTTGTACCTGACGTTGGTGCTGCACAGCGGGGTCGCCGGGCTCCAGTCCAGCTCGATGCCGCAGGTGCCGGCCATCGGCGCCGCCGACTCGAGGCCGTCGAAGATCGGGCTGGTCGCCCAGGTGATCTGGGTGGGGCTCGGATCCTGGACGCCGGTCGAGCAGCCGCTGCCCTTGACCACGACGTTGTAGCTGCGGGTGCCGGTGTCGTTGGCAACGTAGCTGGAGGAGGTGGCGCCGGAGATGTTGGCGCCGTCCCGGGTCCACTGGTAGCTCAGGCCGCTGCCGCCGCTGACGCTGGCGGTCAGAGACTGGCCGCTGCCGGTGCAGCGGGTGATCGGGCCGTCCGGCGTGACGTTGACGCTCGACGGGTTGTTGGCGCAGCCGGTGGAGACCGCGAAGGTGCGGCTGGCGTAGTCCTTGGCGACGCCGCACTGGTTGACGGCGCGGACGAAGTAGGTGTGGTTCGACGAGTCGCCCGGGGTGTAGGTGGTCGAGGTCGAGGACCAGGAGATGTTGTCCTGTCGGAGCACGCCGTCCACCCAGAGCTGGTACTTGCGCGCCGAGGTGTTCTCGCCGCCGTCGCCCCAGAAGATGTCGGGCGCCGCCCAGGACACGTTGACCACGCCGCCGCCGCCGTCGGCACAGTTGGTCGGCGGCGCGGCAAAGGTCGGTGAGCGCTCGGTCCAGTGGGCGGGCTCGGAGCAGACCTTCCGGACGACGATCTCCTCCTCGCCGGTGCCGCCGCGGCGGTCGATCCAGACCGGCCAGACGACTCCGTCGAGAACGTCGATGCTGTGGTAGTCGCCGCGCTCGAAGGTCGAGGCGCCCGAGGCGCGCTCGTTGCCCTCGTAGGCCGAGACCTGCAGCGGCGCCTGCCAGGTCGCACCGCCGTCGATCGAGCGACGGACGAAGAAGTGGGTCCGCTGGCGGTCGGCGGCCGAGGTCGGGTTGAGGCGCGAGCGGTGGTAGCCGAGGTGGATCGAGCCGTCGGCCTCGTCGACGCGCATGTAACCGACCAGGTGGTCGACGTTGTTGCCCTCACCGGCGGTGATGTTCACCGGCGTCGACCAGGACGCGCCCTTGTTGTCGGAGTACATCAGGAAAACGTCGTAGTTGCAGGTGTTGCTCCAGTTGGTGTCCCACTGCGAGCAGGACCAGCCGGCGGCGGTGGTGCACGAGCTGTTGAACATCGCCAGGCCGACGTAGACCCGACCGTAGAAGGGCGAGTCGGGCGAGCGGTCGACGTCGACCCAGGGCTGCGAGGCCACGCCGCGCTGGCACTGGGACGGAAGCTTGTTGCTCCAGTTGCCGTTGCGGCTGGCGAGGGTCTTGGGCGACGGCGAACTCCAGGTGACGCCGCAGTCGGCCGAGCCGGCGATCTTGAAGGTGCTGTCGCCGTGATTCTGCCAGACCACGAAGACGTGGCCGTCGGCGGCGACGTTGATGTCCGGGGTGATCGCCTGGTAGGTGTTGGTCAGGTTGGTGACGTTGGCCCAGCTCGAGCAGTTGGTGGTCGAGCGGGCCACTCTCTGCTGATTGGCGTTGTGCCAGGTCACGTAGATGTTGCCGTAGCAGGCAGAAGCCGGGTTGTTGTCGACCACGTGCCACTGGCGGTCCTCGGAGGTCTGACTGGAGGGCCGGGCGCAGTCGGTCCACGAGGCGCCGTTGTTGGACGAGTAGCGCATCAGGGTGTAGGTCTGCGAGCAGTAGCCGTTGTTGCAGCCGATCTTGGAGTGGTAGACGCGGCCGGTGGAGCGCTGGTAGTAGCTCACCGGGTCGCACTCCCAGGCGGTGCCCGAGTTGTTGCCGACCTGGGTGCGGGTCCAGGACTGGCCCCAGTTGCTCGAGTAGGCGATGAAGTTCGAGGTCTCCGAGCCACCGGCCGGGCAGGAGGACACGATGACCCGGGCCGGGTTGGCGAAGTCGACGGCGATGTCCACCTCGCCCCGGTCGTTGCTGTCGTGCGAGGTCAGGTTGAGGTCGGTGGCCCAGCCGTTCTGCAGGGCGTCGCCAACGTCGGCCGGGGCGAGCCCGGTCTCCGCGAGGATCAGCGAGCAGTCGACGCGCTCGCCGGTCGCCTGGTAGTGGTTGTCGAGGGCCTCGCGCAGATGGTGCGGGTACTGCTTGGGGCCGGTGACCGCCTGCTTGACGTCGCGGATGCCCTCCTCGTACAGCCGCAACTGTTCCTCGCGGAAACGCAGGCGCTCGTTGACGGTGAGCAGGATCTGGTCGTCGAAGTCGTCCTTCGGCAGGCCGTAGATCGAGGCGTCGATCCGCTCGACGTTGTGGTGGTAGTAGAGGAGCTCCTTGATGTGGCCGAGGTCGTGCCGCTCCATGCACTCCCAGTACTTCTCGAGGACGCTCTCTGGATACGGCGTCTGGGCGACTGCCGGGACAGCCCCGACCAGCCACGCCGCAACCACGAGCAGGATCGCCAACCTTCGCATAGCCCCTCCCCCTTTCAAGATCTCCGACTGCGGGTCGTCCGGCTCACGTCGCCCGGGCACGAGGAGTCGGCGGCTCCGACCCCTCGCGTCGCAGCTTGATGTCAACCGGGCTTCCCTGATTGCATGTTGTCCGCAGTATCCCCGCACCATCGTCGAGGTCAACCCTGTCAAGGAGGCATCGAGAAGATTTTACACTGGTGTGACAATTCGGGGTTTCGGGGCGAGGGGACAGGCTCCTGCAGAGGATTCTCAACGGGAAGACAGCATGGTCAGGGCCTTCCGGTTGCGTCGGAGGCACTCTTCGACCCCTGGCGTGGTGGGCTCGAGGCGGGCCACCTCCTCGCACAGCGCGAGGGCGGTCCGGGCATCGCCGAAGGCGGCCTCGGCGAGCTGAGCGAGCATCATGCGGGGGGCGACGGCGCCGGGGTCGAGGCGGATGGCGTCGAGGAGGTGCCCGCGGGCGGCGGCGAAATCGCCGATCCTCGCGGCGAGGGCGCCAAGGTTGACCGCCGGTTGAGGGTCGCTCGGGTCGAGCCTCCGGACCTCCTCGAAGGCCCGGCGCGCGTCGTCGGCCAGGCCGATCTCGGCCAGGCAGATGCCGAGGTTGAGGCGGGCCGCGGTCTGGCCGGGCTCGAGCTCGACGGCCCGGCGGTAGACCGGAATCGCCTCGTCGCACCTGCCGGCCATGCGCAGCGCGTCGGCGTGGGCGTACTGGGCGGCCCAGGTGCGTGGCGCCTTGACCGCCGCGTCAGCCCACAGCACCACCTCGTCGGCCCAGACCCGGGTGCGGGCCACGGTGGCCGCGGCGAGCAGCGCGATGGCGGTCACGCCCGCCACCAGAGCAGCGCCCAGCGCCCGTCGGCCACGGCCCTCGAGCCGTCGCGCGAGCTCGCCGGCAAGGGCGCCGACGGCGAGGAAGAAGCCGCAGGCCGCGGTGTACAGCCGGTGCTCGGCCATCGCCTCCTGCAGGGGAACGAGGTGGGACGGGGCGAGCAGCAGCAGGAACGAGACCAGCCCGAGAACGACCAGGGGGAGGCGACGGCCCAGCAGCGCCAGTCCGACACCGGCCACGCCGAGCCCGAGGAGGGCCGGGATCACGCCGGGCGAAGCCAGGCCGGCGGCGGTCTCGACCGGATGCAGGATGGACTGGTTGACGGGCGCGAGCAACAGCCCGACGTAACGCCAGAGGACGACCGACTCGGTCAGCAGGTGCTGGCGCAGCCCGAGCATCTGGTCGCCACCCTCCAGGCGCAGGAAGACGGCGAGCCGGGCGAGCCCCGCGAGGAGCAGCAGGCCGACGAAGGGGAGATGCACCTGGAGCAGCCGTCGCCGCCGGCTCTCCGGCGACTTTTCGGGCAGCAGCACCTCGGCCGCGAGCAGCACCAGCGGCAGCATGGCCACGGTCTCCTTGGACGCCACGCCGAGCAGGAAGGCGACACCGCCGACGACTGCCCAGGCGACGCGGCCGTCCCTCGAGGCCCGCTGGAAGGCCGACACCGCGGTCAGGAGGAACAGGGTGGCGAGCAGCTCGGAGCGGCCGCTGACGTAGGCCACCGCCTGGGTCATGAGCGGGTGCGTCGCGAGCAGGACCGCGGCCACTGTGGCGGTGACTCGAGGGCCGAGGTCGTCAGCGCCGTCGTCACGACCGAGCTGACAGCGCCGGGCGAGCCCGAGGACGACGGCGAAGAGGAGCCCCACGTTGACCAGGTGGAGCAGCAGGTTGGTCAGGTGGTAGCCGAAGGGGTCGAGGCCCCAGATGGCGTGGTCGACTGCGTAGCTGAAGTTGACCACCGGCCGGAAGACGTCGTAGAGCAGCAGGGCCCGGGGCGAGGCGATGTCGCGGATGGAAGGGTTGCCGAGGACCGTCATCCGGTCGTCATAGACGAAGGTCCCGTGCAGCGCGCCGAGGTGGACGACGGCGCCGATGGCGACCGCCGCGACCGCGAGCCACCACGTCGGCCGTGCCGCCCGGGCACGGGTCGGGCCGCCGGCCCCGGGCTGCCGCTGCTGTCTTCGGCGATCGGCGCGCGCGCGGCTCATCGCCGGCGAGTGTAGCCCACCGCCTAGGAGTGGCAGTCGCGACGACTGCAGGGGCAGGGCGGGGGCGCAGTGGCGGCGCCCTCCGCCTCGCAACTGAGGTAGCATCCGACGGTGCCCGAGGACCCTCGAGAGGGAGTGAGCTTCGTGGTGCCGGTGGCCGGCGGCGGC
>CAZKKP010000138.1:4990-5838 GCA_964553295.1 uncultured Thermoanaerobaculia bacterium
GCTGGACGAGGTCGTCGGCGCGATTCTCGCCGAGGACGACGGCCGTCCCTTCGAGGTGGTGCTGGTCGACGACGAGACCTTCCCAGGCGAGTCCGGACGGCTCGCCCGGCTGGCCGCCGCGGATCCTCGGGTGCGCGTCGTGGCCGGACCGCGGAAGGGGGCGGCGGCGGCGGTCAACGCCGGGGTCCGCGCTGCGCGGCAGCCCCTGATCGCCCAGGTCGACCAGGATGTGGTCCTCGAGAAGGGTTGGCTGGCCAGGCTCGCCGAGGCGCTCGAGGGCGACCGCGTCGCCGCGGCACAGGGACGGTACGTCACCGCCCGGGCCTCGTCCTGGTGGGCGCGGGCGGCGGGCTACGACCTCGAGCTGCGCTACGCCCGTCTGCCGGGGCGTGAGGTGGACCATGTCTGCACCGGCAACTCGGTCTACCGGGCGGCGGCGATCGAGGAGGTCGGTCTGTTCGACGAGGACCTCGGCTACGGCTACGACAACCGCATGAGCTACCGTCTCGTGAAGGCCGGGCACCGACTGGTGTTCGAGCGCGAGGCGCGCAGCCGACACGCCTGGCGGGAGAACCTCGGCGGCTACCTGCGGCAGCAGTTCGGCCAGGGCTACGGGCGCCTCGACCTGGTCTGGAGGCATCCCGAGCGGGTCGGCGGCGACGCCGTCTCCGGGGCGCTCATGATCCTCCATGCGCCGACGATGCTGGCCGCGGTCGTCAGCCTGGCGGTGCTCGTCGGCAGCGCGGCGGCGGGCCGCCCGTGGCCGCCGGCCGGTTTGCTCGCGGGCGGGCTCGTCGCCCTGCTCGCCGCGGAACGTCTGCAGGCCGCGGTCGCGGCGTGGCGCCTGG
>CAZKKP010000138.1:5848-8885 GCA_964553295.1 uncultured Thermoanaerobaculia bacterium
CGACCCTGTGGCGCTGTGGCGTGACGGGCCGGTGCTGCGGTTGATCGATGCCGATGTCGCCGCAGAGGAACTGGTGGGCGATCCGGTGGCGCTCTTCATGGCTCCGGCCCACCTGCTGCGAGACCTCGCCTGGGCGTGGGCGATCGTTACCTGGACCTGGCACCGCCTGCTGCGCCGCCCTGCCGACCCGAGGGCGAGCATGCAGGCGCGCAGCTGACCTGCGGTCCGACGACCGGACCGGCGCGCCGTCGTGTACAGTGGGGACGCGCGTCTGATGGATCCCGGCGAGCGAGCGATCGCGGTCATCCCGGCCCACAACGAGGCCGCCAACCTCCCGGCGGTGGTGGGCGGCTTGCGGCGGCTGCACCCGGAGCTCGACGTGATGATCGTCGACGACGCCTCGACCGACGGCACCAGCGACCTGCTGCCGACCCTGGGCGTGCGCTGGCTGACCCTGGCTCAGCAGGTCGGCGTCGGAGGCGCGGTACGCGCCGGCCTGCGCCACGCCCGGGGCCTCGGCTACCGCCTCGCCGTGCGGCTGGACGGCGACGGTCAGCATCTCCCCGAGCAGCTCGATCGACTGCTCGCGCCGCTCCGCGAGGGCCAGGCCGACGCGGTGGTCGGCTCACGCTTCCAGGCGCCGAGCGGCTATCAGGCGCCGCTGTCGCGGCGGCTGGTCCACCGCACCCTCGCGCTGTGCCTGACGCGGATCACGGGCCGGCCGGTCACCGATCCGACCTCCGGCCTCTGGGCCTTCGGACCGGCGGCGCTGCAGGTGCTCGGCGACCACTATCCCAAGGGCTACTCCGAGCCCGAGCTGCTGCTCTTCCTGGTGCGCAACGAGCTGGTCGTGCTCGAGGTGCCGGTGCAGATGGGTGACCGCCTGACCGGTCGCTCGAGCCTGACCTCGGCCCGAGCGCTGCTGGCGCTGGCCCGCACCGGGCTCGCCATGATCGTGGTGCCGCTGCGCCGGACCGTGATCCGGAGTCACCGTGCTTGACCCGGTCCAGGTGCTGGCGATCGCGGTCAGCGCCGGCCTGCTGGGGCTGGTGCTGGAGCTGGTGCGACGCAAGCTTCTCGGCGAGGAGTACGCCCTGGTCTGGATCCTCGGCGCCGTCGGCCTGCTCGCCCTGTCGGTCTGGCGGAGCGCCCTCGACTCGGTGGCGCGCTGGCTCGGCGTCCACTACGGCCCGGCGCTGCTGCTGCTGCTGCTCGGGGTGTTCGTCTTCGTGGCGCTGCTGTTCTTCTCGGCGGTGGTGTCGCGGCAGCGGCTGCAGATCGACCGTCTGATCGAGGACCTGGCGATCCTCGAGGCTCGCCTGCGCGAGCACCAGCAGGACCGACACCGGGAGGCACGGGCGGAAGACCCGGCCACCCCCGGGACCCGCGAGTGACGGACCTGGTCTCCGTCGCCCTCGTCACCCGTGACGGCATGGCGACACTGCCGGCGCTGCTCGACGGCGTCTGCGGCCAGCGGACCGGGGCCAGGCTCGAGATCGTGGCCGTGGACAGCGGATCGGCGGACGGCAGCCGTGAGCTGCTCGCGCAGCGGGCCGATCGGCTGCTCGACATCGCCCCCCGTTCCTTCAACCATGGCCTCACCCGCAACCTGGCGATCGAGCACTGCCGCGGCGAGCTGGTCGTGCTGCTGGTGCAGGACGCGGTGCCGGCGTCGCCGGACTGGCTCGAGGAGCTCATCGCGCCGCTGGTCGCCGACCCGACGGTCGCCGGTTCGTTCGCCCGGCAGCGGGCACGGGCCGGCGCCGACCGCCTCGAGCGCTGGAATCTCGAGCGCTGGGTGGCGGCCGGAGACGAGCCGCGGATCCGACGCATCCCGCACGCCGCGGCGTGGTCGGAGATGACTCCGATGGAGCGGCTCGACGCCGCGGCCTTCGACAACGTCTGCTCCTCGATCCGGCGCTCGGTGTGGCGGCGCTGTCCCTTCTCGCCGGCCTCCTTCGCCGAGGATCTGGAGTGGGGTCGCGACGTGCTGCTCGCGGGGTACGGGCTGGCCTACGCGCCGGCGGCGGTGGTCGTCCACTCCCATCGACGCTCCCTCAGCTACGAGTTCGAGCGCACCACCCAGGCCCATCACCGGCTGGGCGAGCTATTCGCTCTGCGGACCGTGCCGACGCTCCGCCACCTCCTGCGAGCGCTTGTGCTGACCGCCGTCGAACACCTACGGGTGGTGCGCCAGGGCGGCCACCGCCCCGGGCCCCGCGAGCTCGGTCGCGCCCTCGGCCTGGCGGTGGTGTGGCCCCTCGGCCAGTACCTCGGTGGGCGTGCTGCCAGGTCGTCATCCGAACCGCGTCCGCGCGGGAGCTCTCAGCGGGGCGTCCTGGGTCCCCCGCCCTCCGACTCGAGCTCCTTGCGCACCCGGCGGTAGCGCTGCTCCCACTCGGCGGCGTCCCGGTCGATCGTCTTGACCGGCGTCCGGCTCGCCCCGAGGCGCTCGAGCAGGCCCGGCTCGTCGAGCAGACGGCGCAGGCGGTCAGCCAGGTCGTCCGCGGAGAAGGCGTCGTAGAGTAGCCCGTTGACGCCGTCGGTCACGAGGTCGGCGATGCCGCCCATGCGCGCCCCGACCACCGCCACACCGGCCATGAATGCCTCGTGGATGACCAGGGGTGAGTTTTCCGGCCAGAGGGAGCAGATCGCGAGCACGTCGAGGTCGGCATAGACCTCGGCGACGCGGTCTCGGTCGAAGCCGCCGGTGAAGCGGACGGGCAGGCCGCGAGCCTGCTCGCGAAGCCGGGTCGAGTAGTCGGGAAAGGTGTCGAGGCTGCCGTGGACCGTCAGATCGACGCGATCCGCGGGCAGCCGGTTGAGGGCTGCGAGCAGGACGTGGGCGCCCTTGTGCCACACCAGGGTGCCGACGAAGCCGATCCGCAGGCGGCCGTCGCGCGGCCTGCGCGGAGGCAGGGCGAAGGGGACGAAGCCGTAGTCGGAGACCTCGATGCGTTCCTTGCTGCTGGCCGTGGCGGTGAAGACCAACTCGGCCTGCTCGCTCACCTGCTGATAGCCGCGCGCGTCGAGGACC
>CAZKKP010000139.1:0-8814 GCA_964553295.1 uncultured Thermoanaerobaculia bacterium
AGGTCTTGCCGGTGCCCGCCGGTCCGGTGGCGAAGACGTAGTCATGACCCTGCACCAGGCGGATGAACACCCGCTGGTTCATGTTGCGCGGCACGATGAAGCGTTTCAGGGTCTGCGGCACGCTGGCGTCGAGGAAGAACTGCACCAGATCGACCTCGAGGTCCTCCTCGAGAACCCGGACGCCGGTGCGGAACTCCTCGCGACCCAGCCCGCCGCCGGCGGCGAGCATCCGGTCGAAGGACTCCAGCAGGCGCGCCGCGATCCGCTCCGCGGTCTCGTCAACCGCCGACACGGCCAGCTCGCCGCCACGCGCCGTCACCTTTGCCCCGAGACGCTCCTCGAGGTACCGGAGGTGCTCGTCCCGGATGCCGAACAGGCTCTCGACGTGGGTCTCGTCCACGGTCAGTCGTTGCACGACGGCTCGCTCCCCGCTCTCCAGGCCCAGGACGTCAAGATGCTCCCCCCGACCTGCCGACGTGCCATGAGGGGTGGCGAGTGCCTGCGGCGCGCCGGCCACCCTTGCGACTGGGCGCGGGCGCCGCGCTCACGGTCGGCCACCGGCGAATTGTATCAGTCCGTCGCGCCGGCCGCCTTCGGCCGCCACTCGGGGTCCGCGATACCGAGACGGTGGTTGACGAAACGCGCCAGCACGAAGAGGGCGTCCGACAGCCGGTTGAGGTATGGCACCACCCCGTCGGGGAGCGCTTCGAGCAGCAAGACCCGCCGCTCGGCGCGACGACAGACGGTCCTGGCGAGGTGGGCCAGCGCCGCCGACCGGCTGCCGCCCGGCAGAATGAAGGCCCTCAGCTCCGGCATCTCGGCGTCCATCCGGTCGATCCAACGTTCCAGGGGCGCGGGATCCCAGGCGCCGGCCTCGGGGACGAACCTGCCCTCGGGGTCGGCGAGCACCCCACCGAGCACGAACAGCGTCTCCTGGACCTCGAGCAGGAAGCGAGAGACGTCCTCGGGCAAGGGCTCGACCCGGAGCAAGCCGAGCAGCGAGTTGAGCTCGTCCAGGGTGCCGTAGGCCTCGATCCGCGGGTGGGCCTTGGCCACCCGCCCACCGCTGAACAGCGAGGTCTGTCCGCCGTCCCCGGTCCGCGTGTAGATCTTCATGGCAGCATCCTACCCCTTCGGTGAACGGCGCCGTCCGCGCGCCGATTCCAACCCGTCCCGGCGTCCCGATCACAGGACCGCATTCGGCAAACCGGCGCCGCCGAATGTGCTACCGTCTTCCGAGATGCGCCTGTTCCAGGAGGGGGCGTGGAGCTCAAAGAGCTGCTGATGTTCATGACCAAGAAGGGGGCGTCGGACCTCCACATCAAGCCGATGCGCCCTCCTCTGCTCCGCATCTCCGGGCGGCTGATCCCGATCAAGGCGGCGCCGCTGAAGCCCCCCGAGGTCGAGGAGATGCTGACCTCGATGCTGACGGTGATGCAGAAGCAGAAGCTCGAGAAGATGCAGGCCCTCGACCTCGGCTACGGCGTCCCCGGCGTGGCCCGCTTCCGGGCCAACCTGTACATGCAGCGCGGCACCCTCGCCGCGGTCTTCCGGCGTGTCCCCTTCGACATCATGAACGTCGCCGATCTGGCCCTGCCCGACGTGATCGAGACCTTCACCGACTACCCGAGCGGGCTGGTGCTGGTGACCGGCCCGACGGGCTCGGGAAAGTCGACCACCCTGGCGGCGATGATCCAGCGGATCTCGCAGAACCGGCCCTGCCACATCGTGACCATCGAGGACCCCATCGAGTTCCTGTTCCGGGACGACAAGGCGACCATCTCCCAGCGCGAGGTCGGCAGCGACACGCCGTCCTTCCACGAGGCCCTGAAGAACTGCATGCGTCAGGATCCCGACGTCATCATGGTTGGCGAGATGCGCGACCTCGAGACGATGGCGACCGCGATCACCGCCGCCGAGACAGGTCACCTCGTGTTCTCGACCCTGCACACCAACTCCGCCGCCCAGACCGTCGACCGGATCATCGACGCCTACCCCGCCGACCAGCAGACCCAGATCCGCAGCCAGCTTGGCCTGGTGCTGCGGGCCATCGTTTCGATGAAGCTGGTCGTGTCGAAGGACGGGGAACGGCGGCTGCCGGCCTGTGAGATCCTGGTCAACTCTCCCAAGATCTCCCGGCACATCGAACTCGGCGAGATCAAAGAGGTCTCCGAGGAGATGGAGAAGTCGGTCAACTACTACAAGATGCAGTCGATGAACCAGTCCCTTATCGCGCTCTTGGCACACGACCAGATCACCTATGCGCAGGCGATGGAGGCATCGTGGGACCCCGAGGACCTGTCGCTGAAGCTGCGCAAGCTGTTCCCGAGTATCGAGGAGCAGTTCCGGGAGGGTCAGATGTCCCCGTCACCCGCCGACTTCTCGCAGATCACCGCGCTGCTCGAGACGAAGAAGCTCTACGAGGAAATGGAGGAGCGCCACCGGGTCAAGCTTGCCGAGAAGGACGAGCAGATCGGCGCCCTCGAGCTCGAGCTCGGCGACCTCCGGGCGGCCCTCGAGGCCAACAGCGGCGGCATCGACGAGATGCGCCGCCAGCTCGAGCTCGCCCAGGCCGAGTCGCAGCGCCTGCGCGACGAGGCACAGCAGAAGATCAACGCCCTGAACGATCGGATCCGCGAACTCAACGCTCGCCTCCAGGACGGCGGCAAGGCCGGGACCGGGTTCTTCAAGCGATGAGCCGAAACCGGTGCGAACGGTGTGTGGTAGCATCGTCTCATCCCGTCCACGCGGGTCAGGGAGAATCCCATGATCAACAAGGTTATTCTTGTCGGTAACGTTGGCCGCGACCCGGAAATCAAGTCGCTTCCGAGCGGAGCACGCCTCGCCACCTTCTCACTCGCCACCAACGAGAGATGGAAGGACGACAACGGGCAGTGGGTGGACCGCACGGAGTGGCACAACATCGTCGTCTGGGACCGGCTGGTCGGCGTCGTCGAGCAGTATGTCCACAAGGGCAAGCCGCTGTACATCGAAGGCTCGATCAAGACCCGGTCCTGGGAACAGGACGGCCAGAAGAAGTACATGACCGAGATCCACGTCCGTGAGCTCAAGCTGCTCGGCGGACGCGGCGAGGACCGCGGACCGCGTCCGGGCAACGACGACCCGCCACCCGAACCGAGCTTCCCGAACGACAGTGACGACGTCCCGTTCTGAGGCAGGTCAGCCTGGCGCGTCGGCGGCTCTCCGCCGGCGCTATTTTTCCTCACGCTAAGCCTTGACAGCGGTAGAGCTTGACGATATCGTCCGTGGCTGTTCAGAGGGAAGGAGGGGTGAATGATCAAGTCTGATCTCGTCGACAAGGTGATGGAGGCGGCCGAGCTCCCGAAGCCCAAGGCCACAGAGGCCGTCAACGCCCTGTTCGACGCGATGCGCGATGCGTTGCTTCGTGGCGACCGCATCGAGCTGCGCGGCTTCGGCGTCTTCCAGGTCAAGGACCGCAAGCGCGGCATCGGCCGCAACCCCAAGACCGGTCGGGAGGTCGAGATTCCCCCCGGCAAGACCATCCGCTTCAAGCCCGGCAAGGCACTGCGCAACATGAGCTGAGCGTGGCCCACGACCCCTTCGAGGTCGCTCACGGCCCCGGCGGACCGTCTGCCGGGGTCTTCCAGTCTGCGCCACCGCCACGACAGAGACCGCGACTCTGGCTGCACGGGCTGCTCTTCGCCGCGACGGCGGTCACCACCACCTTCATGGGCGCCGTGTTCTATGGCCGGCTCCCCGTCGAGATGGCCGAGTTCGAGCTTATCGCCCTCGTCAGCGATCCGCGTTTCGTGCTCGCCGGGCTCCAGTTCTCGGCGCCGTTGCTGGCCATTCTGCTCGCCCACGAGATGGGCCACTGGCTCGCCGCGCGGCGCCATCACCTGGCGGCGACCCTGCCCTACTTCCTGCCCATGCCCATCCCGTTCCTCTTCAGCCCGGGAACGCTCGGTGCGGTGATCCGGATCCGCGACCCGATCCTCGACCGACGGCAGCTCCTCGACGTCGGCGCCTGGGGCCCCATCGGCGGGTTCCTGGTGACCGTGCCGGTGCTGGTCGTCGGGCTCGCCCTGTCGTCCACCGCCGAGCTCGAGCCGGGCGACGCGATGTACTACTTCGGCGAGCCCTTGCTGTTCCGGCTGCTCGCCCGCGGCTTGTTCTTCCCCGACCTCGCGCCGGGCTTCGACCTGGTCCTCCACCCCGCTGCCTGGGCCGCATGGTGGGGTCTGTTCGTCACCGCGCTCAACATGCTCCCCTTCTCTCAGCTCGACGGCGGACACGTCGCCTACGCGCTCTTCGGCCGTCGCCACCAGCGCCTGGTGTGGTGGCTGTGGGCGCTGTTGCTGCCCCTGGGCTGGGCGTGGCCGGGCTGGTGGGTCTGGGCGGTGATCATCGCGGTGATGCGGCCGACCCACCCCCCGGTCTGGCGCGAGGAGATCGAGCTCGACGATCCGCGTCGCCGCCTCGGTTACCTCGCGTTCGCGATCTTCATCCTCTGCTTCTCCCCGGTCCCGATTCAGATCGTCTTCGGTGGCTGACCTCCGGGGTGCTACCCTCCCGCCATGGAGGGAGTGACCCGGGTTCTGGCGACGACCAGCGAGATCTGCCTCAAGGGCGGGAACCGAGGCTGGTTCGAGCGGACCCTGGGCGAGAACGTGCGCCGGGCGCTCGCCGACCTCCGACCTGCCCTGGTCGAGCGCTCGGCCGCCCAGGTGATGGTCTCCTTCGCACAGCTCACGGACTTCGCCGAGATCGCCCGCCGGCTCGGCACGGTCTTCGGGCTCGACACCATCCAGCCGGTGGCCGATGGAGGGGACGATCTGGCCAGCCTGCTCGAGCGGGTCGACGCCCTGGTCGCAACTCTGCCGGCAGGATCGTTCGCGGTCCGCTGCCGCCGCTCGGACAAGAGCTTTCCCCTCAGCTCGCCCGAGATCGAGCGCGCGGTCGGCGCCCGGATAGTCCGGACCACCGGCTGGCCGGTCGACCTTCGGCGGCCCGAGCGGACGCTGCGGGTGCTGGTCGAGCGGCGCCGGCTCTGGGTGTGGACCCACCGGGTTTCTGGCCCGGGCGGACTGCCGATCGGTGTCGGCGGTCGGGCTTTGGCGCTGCTCTCCGGCGGGCTCGACTCGCCGGTGGCGGCCTGGATGACCATGCGCCGTGGCGTCCGGCTCGACTTCGTCCACTTCCACTCGCTGCCACGGACCGATCACTCGAGCCTGGAGGCGGTGCACGAGGTGGTGCAGCGGCTGGCGCGCTCCCAGCGCCGGACACGGCTCGCCGAGGTCCCGCTGCTGCCGATTCAGGAGCAGATCGCGGCCCGCTGTCCGCCCGAGCTCCGGGTCCTGCTCTATCGCCGCTTCATGCTGCGCATCGCCGCCCGGCTGGCGCGACGGTTCCGGGCACGGGCTCTGGTCACCGGCGATGCCCTCGGTCAGGTCGCGTCGCAGACCCTGGACAACCTGGCGGTGGTGTCGGCCGCGGTTCGGATGCCCGTGCTCAGGCCGCTGCTCGCCCTGGACAAGGGTGAGATCGTCGACCGGGCACGGCGCATCGGGACCTTCGAGCTGGCCGCCGGCTCGGGCTCCGACTGCTGCTCACAGCTGCTGCCGGCCCACCCGGCAACCCGCGCCCGCCCAGGTGAGCTCGAGCAGGCCGAGAAGGCTCTGCCGGTCGAGGCCCTGGTCCGCGACGCCGTCCTCCAGACCGTGATCGTCGACCCGGTCGAGGCGGCGCCCTGGAGTGCGATGCCGATGCCGGCCGCGGGCGGGCGCTGATGACCGGCGACCGCTCCCGTCGCGACCTGCTCACGGGCCTGCTCGACGCTTTCCGCGGCCGGGTCGGCCGGGCCACCCTCCGGCCGCGTAGAGACCCGCAGACGGTGTTGCGCCCGCCCGGCGCCCTGAGCCCCGACGAGCGATTCCTGGAGGCCTGCACCGGCTGCGGCGACTGCCTGCCGGCATGCCCGGTGGCGTGCCTGTTCCTGATGGTCGACGACCGCGGGCGCACCATCCCGGCGATCGACCCGGCCTTCAGAGCCTGCGAGCTGTGCCGCGACCTGCCCTGCATTGCGGCCTGCCCGGACGGGGCGCTCGAGCCGCTGGACGGCCCGGCGCGGGTGCGCATCGGCATCGCCAGGGTCGACCCGAGGAGCTGCGTCACCTTCCGCAGCGAGCCCTGCGACGCCTGCTACCGCGCCTGCCCGTACCCCGACCGGGCGCTCATGGTGATCGGCGGCCGACCCCTGGTCGGCTCGGGCGCCTGCACCGGCTGCGGGCTCTGCCAGCGCGCCTGCCCCGAGCGACCCCACGCGATCACGGTGGTCCCCGAGCGCGCCCTCGTCCCCGGCATGCGCATCCCGAAAGACGAGATGTTTCGCGGCTGACGCCGCGGTGAGGGGTGAAGGGTGAGGGGTAAGGGGACACTCCACCCGTCCCCTCACTCCTCACTCCTCACTCCTCACCTCACCCCTCAGAGCTTCTTCTCCAGCTTCAGGTCGCGCAGCATCAGCCGACGCAGCATCTCGCGGGGGTCCTCCTCCCCCGAGAGCAGCCGGGTGACGGCCTCGATGATCGGCATCTCGACGCCGGATCGCGAGGCCAGCGCCGCGGCCGCCGGCGCCGTCCGCACTCCCTCGGTCACCTCGCGGCTGGAGGCCAGAATCTCCGCGAGCCTCTCGCCGCGGCCCAGCCGCTGGCCGAGCGAGCGGTTGCGCGACAGCCCGCCGGTGCAGGTCAGCACCAGGTCGCCCATCCCGGCGAGGCCGCGGAAGGTGGTCGCATCCGCGCCGAGGGCGACCCCGAGCCGGGTCATCTCGTGCAGACCCCTGGTCATCAGGGCCGCCTGGGTGTTGGACCCGAGCCCGAGACCGTCGAGGATCCCGGCGGCGATCGCGATGACGTTCTTCAGCGCGCCGGCAAGCTCGACGCCGATCAGGTCGTGACCGGCGTACAGGCGCAGGTGGTGGTCCGAGAAGCTCTCCTGGAGGCGGCCGGCGAGGTCGATGTCCGGGCAGGCGAGCACGGCGAGGGACGGGTCGCCGCGCACCACCTCGCGGGCGAAGGTCGGGCCCGACAGGCAGCAGAAACGGCTCGTCGGTAGGTTGAGCACCTGCCAGGCGATCTCGTCCATCCGCATCAGGGTGGAGGTCTCGATGCCCTTCGACGACGACACCACGACCACATCTGAGCGCAGGGTCCCGCACAGGCGCTCCATCACGCCGCGGCTGAACTGCACCGGCACGACCCAGATCCAGGTCTGCGAAAAGCCGCCCACGGTCTCCAGGTCGGCGTCCGCCCGAAGCCTGGGGTCGAGATCCATGTCGTTCAGGAAGAGTGGGTTCCTGTGACGTTCGTTGATCCCCTCGACGACCTCGCCCTCCAGCGCCCAGAGCAGCACCTCGTGACCGCGACGCGACAGCTGGTGGGCCATCGCCGATCCCCAGGAACCGCCGCCGAACACGCTCAACCTCATCCCTTCACCTCCGGCGCCGGAGCTCGAGCCGTGGTTCTTCTCCGGCCAGCAGCATTCGGATGTTCGAGAGGTGTCGGACGACGATCAACGCCGCCGCCACGATCACCGCCGCCAGGATCGGCGGGGCGGGCCGAGACACCGCGAGCAGCAGCAGCGGGAAGCAGGCCGAGGCCGCCATCGAGGCCACCGACACCCACCGGCTGACCGCCAGGATCACCGTCCAGAGCAGGATCGCCAGCCCGGCCGCCACCGGGTTGAGGATCACGAAGGCCCCGAGGCCGGTGGCCACGCCCTTGCCACCCCGAAAACCAAGCCACACCGGGAAGCAGTGGCCGATCACCGCCGCCAACAGGGTCGCCGCCGTCCACGACGGTGCGGCGTCCATCCGGACCATCGCCCACATGGGAAGGGCGCCCTTGGCGACGTCCATCACCGTCACGATCACACCCACCCGCCAGCCGGCGGTTCGGGCGGCGTTGGTCGCTCCGATATTGCCCGAGCCCTCCTCGCGGACGTCCTTGCCGGTCGCACGACGCACCACCAGCAGCGCACTGGGGATCGAGCCGAGGGCGTAGGCCACGGCCACCAGGACGATCTTCAGCGTCACTCGAGCGGGAACCTCTCGCGGGCAGTGTACACCGCGCCGCCGGGCCCGAGCCGGCTCTCGAGCAAGGTCAGCTCGGTGCAGACCACGTCCTCGAGGCGCAGGCGGTCACCCCATTCGAGAAGCCGCGCGGCGGCCGCCGCCGGCCACGGTCGGTCGAGTCGGGCGACGGTCAGGTGGAGGCGCCACGGCCGCCGTTCCCGGGCGAAACCGTGACCGGAGGCGATCCCCTCGACGATCGCGGCGACCGCGGCCGCAGCCGCCGCCTCGCCGCCGATCCACGCCACCCGCGCCCTGGTGGCGGTCGGGAAGAAGCCCGCGCCGGCGAAGCTCAGCCGTACCGGTCCTCGACCCGCGAGAGCGGCGGCGAGGTCGCTGGACAGGGCGTCGAGAACCTCCGGTGTGGTCTCGCCGAGGAACTTGACGGTGACATGGGCCCCGTCGGGGCGTACCCAGCGGGCCCGCGGCAGCTCGCGAGCGACCTGCGCCTGCTCCTCGGCGAGCCGGGCCCGGAGCCCCGAAGGGAGCTCGAAGGCGAGGAAGGCGCGGATCCGGGCACTCACGCCGCCGCCCTGCCGGCGAGCCGCCGGCGCAGCAGGTCGAGCACGGCGTTGACCGCCCACCGTCGCACCACCTCCCGATCACCGGGAAAGATCTGGCGATCGGCCCACTCTCCGGCAGGGCCGACCACGGCCCAGTGCACCAGCCCGACCGGCTTGTCCCCACTGCCCCCCCCGGGACCC
>CAZKKP010000140.1:0-8790 GCA_964553295.1 uncultured Thermoanaerobaculia bacterium
GACGGTCCCTGGTGATGTCGGAGGAGGAGAAGCGCAACACCGCCTACCACGAGGCCGGCCATGCGCTGGTCGCGGTCCTCGTCCCCGAGGCCGACCCCCTGCACAAGGTGACCATCATCCCGCGCGGCATGGCCCTCGGCCTCACCCAGCAGCTGCCGCTGGAGGATCGCTACACCTACTCGCGCGCCTACCTCGAGGCCAACCTGCGGGTGCTGATGGGCGGCCGCATCGCCGAGGAGATCGTGTTCGGCTCCGACCACATGACCACCGGCGCCGGCAATGACCTCGAGCGCTCCACCGAGCTCGCCCGCAAGATGGTGTGCGAGTGGGGCATGAGCCCGTCCATGGGGCCTCTGACGTTCGGCAAGCGCGAGGAGTCGATCTTCCTCGGCAAGGAGTTCGCCCGCCATCAGGACTACTCCGAGGCCACCGCGGTGCGCATCGACGACGAGATTCGCACCTTCGTCACCACCGCCTACCGGGACGCACGCGGCATCCTCGAGGAGCACCGCGAGTCCCTGGAGGCCATCGCCGCCGCACTGCTCGAGCACGAGGTGCTCGACGGCGAGCGGATCTCCGAGCTGATCGCCGAGCACTCGCGGCTCGAGATGGCCACGCTGCGCCACCAGAAGAGGTCGGCTGCGCCCGAGGACACCAGCGAGGAGGCCAAGGTAACGGCGTGACGCCGTCCGTCATCTCGCCCGCTCGAGCCGCCCGGGGCTCTCGACTTCGAGCCCTCTGGACCGGACCGTTGCCGGCGATCATGGGCATCGTCAACTGCACCCCCGACTCGTTCTCCGACGGTGGTCTGTTCCTCGACCCCGAGGCCGCCGTCGCGCACGGCGAGCGGCTGCTCGACGCCGGCGCCGACCTGGTCGACGGCGGCGGAGAGTCGACACGGCCCGGCGCCGAGCCGGTGATCGCCGCGCTCGAGGAGCGGCGCGTCGTGCCGGTCATCGCCGAGCTGCGCCGGCGACGTCCGGAGGCCCTTCTGTCGGTGGACACCGCCAAGGCCGGAGTCGCGTCGGCGGCCCTGGAGGCCGGCGCCGACCTGGTCAACGACGTCACCGGCGGCGCCGACCAGCGGCTCCTCGAGGAGGTCGCCGCCGCAGGCGCCGGAGTCGTCCTGATGCACCTGCGCGGCGCCCCGCGCACGATGCAGCTCGACACCGCCTACCTCGACGTGGTGGCCGAGGTCCACGCCCATCTTCGCGAGCGCGCCGCCCGCGCCATCGCCGCCGGCGTCGAGCCCGACCTGATCTGGCTTGACCCGGGGATCGGCTTCGGCAAGGACGTCGACGGCAACCTTGCCTTGCTCCGGGCGCTCCCCGAGCTCGCCGCCCTCGGCCACCCGGTGGTCATCGGGCCCTCGCGCAAGTCCTTCCTCGGCGCCCTCACCGGGGCGCCGGTCGAGGCGCGCCTGCCCGGCACCCTGGCCGCCCTCCTGCCGGCCCTCCGGGCGCCCCGATGTGTGGTCAGGGTTCACGACACCGCGGCGGCCCGGCAGTTCCTCGACGTGGCGGTCCTCTTCGAAGGGCTCGAGCCGTGACGACCGTGGTCGAGCTGCTGCGCTACCTGGGCTCCCTCGAGGTCGGCCTCGCCGATCTCGTCGACGTGCTTACGGTGACCGCCCTGCTCTACGCCCTGCTGGCGCTGCTCCGCGGCACCCGCGCGATGCAGATGCTGTGGGGCATTCTGATCATCACCGGCCTGTACCTGGCGGCCTCGGCGTTCAAGCTGCTCACCCTCTCGACCCTGCTGTCGAACCTGCTGGCGTTCCTGCCGATCGCGATCATCGTTCTGTTCCAGCAGGAGATCCGACGGATGCTGACGGCCTTCGGCTCGACCGCATGGTTTCGGCTCGACGTCGCCGCCAGCGGTCGACCGGTGATGCTCAACGAGCTCGCCCTCGCTGCCCAGGCCCTCGCCTCGAGGAGGGTCGGCGCCCTCATCGCCATCGAACGCCGCGACTCCCTCGCCGGCTGGGCCGAGACCGGCATCCCACTCGAGGCGCGATTCTCCTACGACCTCCTGCTCAACGTCTTCATCCCCGGCACTCCGCTGCACGACGGTGCGGTGGTCATCCGCGGCGACACCCTGGTCGCAGCCTCGTGCTTCCTGCCCCTGACCACCCGGCACGAGCTGTCGACCGAGCTCGGCACCCGCCATCGTGCCGCCCTCGGCCTGAGCGAGGAGTGCGACGCCCTGGTGGTGGTGGTCTCCGAGGAGACCGGAACCATCTCCCTGGCCGTCGAGGAGCAGCTGCTGCGGCCCCTCGACGAGACGACCCTGCGCAACGCGCTGGCCGAGCACCTGTACCAGCTCTACCCCGCTGAGGAGGGCCGCTGATGGTCCTCAGGCCACGCTACCCGTTTCAGCTGGTGCTCTGCCTGGTGGCGGCCACGCTGCTGTGGTATGCCCTCGCCGCGGAGCGCAGCGAGAACATCTCGGTGCGCGGCATGCGCGCCACCCTCACCCTGGTCAACATGCCCGCCGACCTGGTGCTGACCTCGGGCGTGCCCGACTCGGTGTCGGTGCAGCTTCGCGGGCCGCTGTCCCGCGCTCTCGACCCGACCACCTCCCTCGAGCTCCTCGTCGACCTC
Organism: uncultured Thermoanaerobaculia bacterium; assembly: GCA_964553295.1. Classification (GTDB taxonomy): domain Bacteria; phylum Acidobacteriota; class Thermoanaerobaculia; order Thermoanaerobaculales; family Sulfomarinibacteraceae; genus CAZKKP01. The sequence goes on from CAZKKP010000140.1 coordinate 2,604, forward strand.
TCCGACGCCCGCCCGGGGAGCCTCACCTACCGCCTCGGCGAGTCGGACCTGAGCCTGCCCCGGGAGGTCGAGCTGGTCAGCGTCGACCCGACCACGGTCACCATCGAGCTCGAGCGGCTGCGCTCGCGCTACATCGCGGTCGAGCCGGTGGTCGAGGGAACGCCGGCGCCGGGCTTCGAGCTGGTCAGGGTCCGGGTGGCGCCGGTGCAGATCGCGGTGCAGGGCCCGGACAGCCGGCTGTCGGCCCTCAAGGTCGTCCAGACCACCACGGTGTCGATCGACGGCGCCACCTCGAGCCTGGAGGCGACCGTCCAGCCGCGTCTCGGTGACCCGCTGCTGCGCAGCCTCACGGTCGCTCCCCTGGTGGTCTCGGTGGAGATCGCCGCCGTCGCTGCTGCCGGGCCTGGAGAAGGCCCTCGTCCTTGACCGCTACCTGCTCGTCATGAGAGACTTCCGTCCTTCGTTGAGGGTCGCCCAGGAGCCAACGGCTGCCCGGCGCCGGACCTCGACGCCACCATCGCCTCCTGGGAGTGACATGGAACGACTCTTCGGCACTGACGGCATCCGCGGGCGAGCGTTCGTCGCGCCGCTCGACGAGGACACCGTGCGGCGCCTCGGGGTGGCCCTCGCCGATGAGCTCGAGTCGGCGCCCGGCGGTCCGAGCCTGCTCCTGGCCGGTGACACCCGCGCCTCGACGCCGACCCTCGCAGCCTGGCTCGGCGAGGCCTTCCAGGGCGCCGGTGGAACCCTCACCTGGGCCGGCGTGCTGCCGACGCCGGCGGTCTCGCACCTGCTCCGCGGCGGCCGGTGGTCGGCCGGCGTGGTCATCTCCGCCTCCCACAACCCGGCCGAGGACAACGGCATCAAGGTGCTCGACCGGAGCGGACAGAAGATCGCCGATGCCAGCGAGCATCGGTTGGAGCGTCGGCTGACAACCTCGCGGGCGGGCGCCGGAGCGACCCTGCCGCTGCCGGATCCGAGCCACGCCGAGACCTACCTCGAGCTGGTCGCGGCCAGCCACAGCGCGAAGACGCCGCTGGCCGGCATGCACGTCGTCGTCGACGCCGCCCACGGGGCGGCCTCGGGGATCGCTCGGCGGCTGCTCGAGAGGCTCGGCGCCCGGGTCACCGCCATCGCGTCAGCGCCCGACGGGGCGAACATCAACCGCGGCTGCGGCGCCATCGCGCCCGCCGCGCTGCAGGCCGCGGTCCGCGAGACCCATGCCGACGCCGGTCTCGCCCTCGACGGCGATGCCGACCGAGCCGTGCTGGTCGACGAGCGGGGACGGCTGCTCGACGGCGACGACCTGCTGCTCGCGTGGGCCCGCCACCTCGCCCAGCTCGACCGGCTGCCACAGCGGCGGGTCGTCGCCACGGTGATGTCGAACTTCGGCCTCGAGCGCGCTCTTGCCGTCGACGGCATCGCCACCCTGCGTTGCGACGTCGGCGACCGCTCGGTGTGGCTGGCCATGCGCGAGCATGGCGCCGCCCTCGGCGGTGAGCAGTCCGGCCACGTCATCTGCTGCCATCACTCGGTCTCCGGCGACGGTCTGATCACCGGCAGCCACCTGCTCGCCATAGCCGTCGCCAGCGGCCGCCCGGTGTCTGCCCTGTCGAACTTCGAGCGGCTGCCCCAGGTCCTGCTCAACGTCCCCGTCACCCGGCGACGCCCGTTCGCCGAGCTGCCTGGCGTCGCCCGCGCTCTCGCCGGTGTCGAGAGCACACTCGACGGCCGCGGCCGGGTGCTGCTGCGCTACTCGGGAACCGAGCCGGTGGCCCGCGTCATGCTCGAGGGTGACGACCGCCCCGAGATCGAGACCCTCGCCGCCGACCTCGCCAACGCCGTCGCGCTGGAACTCGGCTAGCCGAAGACCGTCGCCCCCAGGAACCCGACGATGAGCTCGGCGAGCCCGTCCGGGTCCTCGAGGGGCAGCAGGTGGCCGCGCCCGAGGGGGCGCTCGAGCCGGGCGCCGGGCACCGCCGTCGCGATCTCGTCGGCGAAGCCCCGGAAACCGGGCATGTCGTGCTCGGGGCTCACCACCAGGGTCGGCACGGTGATCTCGCCCAGCCTCTGCGGCACCGTCCAGCTCCGCTCAGGCGCGTCGAGCGCGGTCGCGAGGTAGTCCGCCCCAGGGAACTCGCCGAGCATCGCCTCCATGGCCTCGCGCACGCCGGCCACCCCAAGCGACGGGGCGAACAGCGGCGAGGACAGCCACGGCCCGAGCATCGCGGCCCGAACACCCTCGGCTCGGATGGTGCGCGCCACTTCCTTGAGGGCGGCCAGGAACTCCGGCTCCCAGCGCCGGTCAGGCAGTACCGGGGCGACGAGGGCCAACGCCGCGACCCGCTCCGGCAGGGTCAACGCCATCTCCAGGGCGACCCCGCCCCCGAGGGAGAAGCCGACCACCGGGCAGCGTTCGACGCCCGCCGCCTCGAGGACCGCCGCCATGTCGGCGGCGTGGTGCGACCAGTGGTAGCCGCGGTCCGGCCGCGACGACCGGCCGTGGCCGCGCAGGTCGGGGCACAGGGTCCGCAGGCCGCGCTCGCGCAGGCGCGACGCGAGGCTCGCCCACACCCGCCGGTCGAGGGTGTGGCCGTGAAGCAGCAGCACCGGGCGGCCTTCGCCGCAGTCGTCGAGCTCGAGGGTCACGTCCGAACGCTGGATGGTCGTCACCTTGCACACCCCCTTCGCCCGCCGCCGCCATCCTACCCCGGATGACTCATCCAGGGCTCTTCGCGAAGCGCCGGTTACGGGCGCCGCAGCAGAGGTCTGGTGGATCATCCGGGCCGGCGCGGTTTGACGGGCCTGGCGGTGGCCCGCCGGTCCCACGCTCGGGCTCCGGTAGGATGGCCCCATGTCGGTCGTCCGCACCGCCCTCGCCTGGACCGCCGCGGCGGCCGCGACGCCGGTGTTCGCCGGCGCCGTCGTCCTCGCCCGACGCGGCTCGCCGTCGGCGGTAGGGCCGCACCGGATCGCCCGAGGATGGGCATCGTTGCTCCTCCGGTCGGCCGGGGTTTCGGTCACCGTCTCGGGCGCCCCGCCGGACGCCGCTCTCGGACCCGTGGTGCTCATGTCGAACCACGTCTCGAGCCTCGACATCCCGGTGCTGCTGTCGGTCCTCGACCCCGCCACACGGACCGGATTCCTGGCCAAGAGGTCCCTCTTCCGCCTGCCCTTCCTGGGCGGCGCCATGGACGCCCTGGGTTGCATCTCGGTCGACCGGGAGGAGCTGGGCAGCGCGCCGGGGATGCTCGCCGAGGCCCTTGCCGCGCTGCGCTCGGGTCGGTCTCTGCTGGTGTTCCCGGAGGGGACCTGGTCGGACGGCGCCGCCCTGCTGCCCCTCAGGCGCGGCGGCTTCCTGCTCGCCCTGCGGGCCCGCGTGGCGATCGCGCCGCTCGCCGTCGAGGGCCCGCAGCGGGTGCTGCCGGGGGGGGGCCGCCTGCTCCGGCCCGGCCCGGTGGTGGTGCGCTGGGGCCACCCCGTGCCCACTCGAGGGCTCGGCGTGTCGCAGCTGCCCGGGCTCGTCGACGAGGTGCGCACGGCGATCGAGAGCCTGCGCCGGGCGAGCTGACGCAGAATGCCACGGGGGCGCGGCGGCGTTACACTCTACGACCGCCGCGCCCATCCGGGCGAGCGGTAGGGAAGGGAGACCCGATGGCGCTCGACCAGCAGGTGGTGCTCAGACTCCTCCACGATGTGACGATGCCGGGCGGACAGGCCAGCCTGGTGGAGGCCGGCGTGGTCCGCAACATAGAGGTCGACGGCGGCTCGGTGCGCGTTCTCCTGGCGGTGCAGGCGGGCGACCCCGGCCTGCCGAAGGCGGTCCGGCAGGTCGTCGAGGAGGCGCTGGCGGCCCATCCCGAGATCACCCGTCACGAGGTCAGGGTGCAGACCCTGCTCGCCACCGCCGGTGGGGCCGGCGGCCCGGCGCCCGCGCCGGCGCCGCGACCGACATGGGCCGACCGGATCCCTGGCGTACGCCGGGTGGTGGCTGTGGCCTCCGGCAAGGGCGGCGTCGGCAAGTCGACGGTCGCCGCCAACCTCGCCCTTTCCCTGGCTGCCGCAGGGCGCACCGTCGGCCTCCTCGACGCCGACATCTACGGCCCGTCGCAACAGCTGATGATGGGCGCGACCGGCGACCCGAAGGGCACCCCCGAGGGCAAGATCCTGCCCATGGAGGCGCCCGGCGGCGTCAAGGTCATGTCCTTCGGCTTCATCCTCGACCCGGACCAGCCGGTGATCTGGCGCGGTCCGATGCTGCAGAAGGCCCTCGAGCAGTTCGTCGGCGACGTCGTCTGGGGCGAGCTCGACTACCTCGTGGTCGACCTGCCGCCGGGCACCGGCGACGTGGCCCTCACCCTGTGCCAGAACGTACCGATCGCCGGCGCCGTGATCGTCTCGACGCCCCAGGACGTCGCCCTCATCGACGCCCGCAAGGGGCTGCAGATGTTCCGCCGCCTCGAGGTGCCGGTGCTCGGCCTGGTCGAGAACATGGCCCACTTCCAGTGCCCGGCCTGCGGCCACGTCGAGCACATCTTCGGCGCCGACGGCGGCCGGCGGACCGCCGACGAGCTCAAGATCCCATTCCTCGGCGCCGTGCCCCTCGACCCGGCGGTAGTCGTCGGCGGCGATCATGGCGAGCCGGTGGTTCGCACCCGCCCGCAGTCGGCATCCGCCCAGGCCTTCGTCGCCATCGCCGAGGCAGTGATGCAACAGGTCGAGGCGCCGGCGTCCTGAGCCGTCGGCCGCTCCCGGCGCCGTCTCAGCCGATCGTCTGGCTGTAGTTGACGCCGACCGAGGTCGCCCCGTCCTCGGTGCCCACGACCACCACGACGGTGCGCCCGCCGGCATCGTCCGAGGCGCTGACGAGCCCGCCGGCGCCGTCTTCACCGCTGTAGGTGGTGACGCCGACCGTGAAGCCCTGCTCTGAAAGGCGCGCCCGGTACAGCTCGAGGACCTCGGCGGCGGGCGTCGCCAGGACCAGACGGAAGCTGCCGGTCAGGCCCTCGGCGTGGCGCATCAGGCCGCGGTCCCGAGGCGCCGCGCCCGCCGGCACCGGCACCCAGGGCGGGATCTCCTCGGTGACGGTGTTGCCGGTGGTCAGGGAGAAGCCGGCGCCGTCGCTCGACTGGACCTGGAGCGAGCCGCCGCCCTCCTCCTGGGAGGTGCTGATCCGGACTTCCTGGCCGTCGGCGCTGGTGAAGCTGATCCGCCACTCCCTGAGGTCCTCGAGGCTGACCGTGATCTCCTTGCCGGACTTCTTCTCGCGAACCGTGATGGTGCCCTTGCCCTCGTCGGTCCGGACTTCCTCGAGCTCCGGGTTGAGCCGGACGATCATCCGTGCCGCCGCCAGCTCGGGGTTCGACTCGAAGTCGCCGGCCACGTCCTTCACCTTGTTGGCCACGAACAGCCCGCCGACGACGAGCACCGCCACGGTCACCAGGACGATGGCGCCGCAGCCGATGCCGATCCAGGCCAGCGGCCCGAGGCCCTTCTTGCCACCCTGCGCTCCGTTGCTCATGACACCTTCCTCCCGTCCACGATGCTGTCGGTCGAAGGCGGCCAGGATAGCACGAGGCGACCGGCGGGCCTCGCGGCTCGGCTCACCGAGCCGCGGGCGCGGTTGCCGGCGCAGGACCCGCCGCGGACCCGCGCCGTGTACCGGCCTCGCCCTGCCCCACCGTGACCCGGAGCATCCGGTCGCCCACCTCGATCCGGGTCAGGACCTCGCGACCGGCCACGACCTCGCCGAGGTTGGTGTAGTGGCCGGTGAGGCGGTCGGCGGGCAGCAGGGTGACGAAGAGCTGGCAGCCGCCGGTGTGCGGCCCCGAGGTGGCGATGCCGACCCGCCAGGAGTCGAAGGGAATCACGGACGGCTCGTCCGGCAGGGTGAAGCCGGGACCGCCCCAGCCGTCGCCGCGCGGGTCGCCGCCCTGGACGACGAAGTTCGGCACCACTCGGTGGAACGTCAGGCCGTCGTAGAAGCCGGCTCTGGCGAGCTCGAAGACCTCCCGGGCGGTGATCGGGGCGGCGGCGGCCTCGAGGCGGACCCGGAAGGCGCCGCGCACCGTCTCCACCTCAAGCCAGTGGGGCGACCCGGCCCAGGCGAGCAGCTCGCGGTACCAGAGAGCGCCGTGGCGCGGCGGACGCGACGGCAGGCCCGCCTCGAGCCCGAGCCGCCGGGCCA
>CAZKKP010000141.1:0-5979 GCA_964553295.1 uncultured Thermoanaerobaculia bacterium
CGACGACCGGCCCATGCGCAGCAGGTGCGCGTGCTCGAGGGTGTCGGAGCGGGTCTTGTGGGCGAGGATCCCCACCGGACCGGCATCCGGTCGCGCCTCGAGAATCGTCGCACCGGCGCCGTCGGCGTAGATCATGCTGTCCCGGTCGTGGGGGTCGGAAACCCGCGACAGGGTCTCGGCGCCGATCACCAGCGCCCGCTTGGCGTCGCCGGAACGCAGGAAGTAGTCGGCCTGGATCACCCCTTGCAGCCAGCCAGGGCAGCCGAAGGGCAGGTCGTAGGCGACGCACTCCGGGTTCGCGATGCCGAGGACGTGCTTGACCCGGGCGGCCAGGCTGGGGACGAAGTCGGAGCGGCGGTTGTCGTGCCGAACGTCGCCGAAGTTATGGGCGACGATCAGGTAGTCGAGGCTCTCGCGGTCGACGTCCGACGAGGCCAGCGCCTCCTCGGCCGCTGAGGCCGCCAGATCCGAGGCCACCTGGTCGTCCTCGGCGTAGCGCCGCTCCCTGATCTCGGTGATCTCCTCGAACTTGGCGACGATCGACGCGGTGTCCGCCGGGTCGAACGGCCGCCCCTCGTCGTCGAAGAAGCGGTGCCCGAGGAAGTCGCGCGCGGTGCGCCGCCGCGCCGGGAGGTAGGAGCCGGTGCCGGCAATCACGGTCGCGGGCCGGTTGCCACGGTTGATCGCATCCTGGCTCGAGGTCATGTCATCTCCCCAGTCGAGTCAGATCCCGGATCAGGAGCCCGCGGGCCCGGCCTCCTCGCCGGTCGCGCGGCCCGGTCGTCGATGCCCCCGGGAAGGCAGAGGCGCGCAGCGCGAGGCCGGCCCTCGACGCTGACAGGGTGCTCGGGACCGGCCCATCGTAACATCGGTCGCGGTCGGAGACGACCTGGACGAACCGCGTGGTCGAGGATCGCCGGTCAAGCCTGGGCTACCGCCCCACGATGCCCCGGAACAACGCCTCGAACTGGGTCGAGAGCTTGTGGCCTGGGGCCAGGTAGGGCAAGGGACGGGCCGCTTCGTGGGACTCCTTGACCTTGACCGAGGAGGAGATGAAGGGCTCGAGGATCGGCAGCCCTTCGTCGCGCAGCTCCTCGACCACCCGCCGGGGCAGCCGGGCGCGGGCCTGGTACTGGTTGACCACGATCCCGCCGACCTCGAGTCGCGGATTGTGGTCCAGGCGGACCTCCTCGACGCTGTCCAGGAGCGCGTACAGGGCACGTCGTGAGAAGTCGTCGCAGTCGAAGGGGATCAGGCAGCGGTCGGCGGCGATGAGCGCCGACAGGGTGTAGAAACCGAAGGCCGGCGGCGTGTCCATGAACACCGCGTCGTACTCGTCGAGCTCGTCCAGGGCCTCGCGCAGCTTGTAGATCTTGTACTTGGCCTCGAGCTTCGTCTGGAGCTCCTCGAGGGCGCCCGAGGAGGGCATGACGTGCAGCCGGTCGAATCGGGTGTGGTGGACGAAGTCCTTGGCCCGCTCGCGGAACAGGCGGAAGGACAGGGTCTGCTCGAACATCTGGGCGAGGCTCGGAGTCAGGTCCTCGGCGTCCTTGCCGAGCAGGTAATGGCTGGCGTTGGCCTGCGGATCGAGGTCGACGACCAGGGTCTTGCGCCGCGACCTGGCGCTCGCGGCGGCGAGGTTGCAGACGATCGTGGACTTGCCGACGCCGCCCTTCTGGTTGAACACCACCCATCGCATCGGCTCACCTCCCGGGGGACGCGGCGTCGTGCCGCAGCGCGGCATCACGGGTCGTCATCATTCACAGGCTACTTGGATTGCCGCACTGCGTCAAGACTGGAAGGCGGGCTCGGGTGTGTCACGGGGAATCGTCGCAGCCCGGGCGTGCCCGCGTCCCAACCGCAGAGAACGGACCCCGGCGTGTCGAGTCCGAGAACGCGCGCCATATCGCGCCGCCCAGGGTTGGGCAGCTGAGTTCCGGCGTGATATCCGGGCTAGCATGGTCAGATGGCGGACGGCATGGACGAGCCCCCGCTGCGCGGCTTCCGGATGACCTCGGCGCGGCGCCGCCGCGAGCGGCCATGGCTGTGGACCGTCGCGGCCTTGCTCGCCCTGGTGGTCGTCACCGCGGTGGTCGTCCGGCTGCGCCGCGAACCGCCGCCGCCAGTCCGGGTGGCGCGCGCCAGCGCGGTCCTGCCGGCCACCCCGGCGCCGACCGCGGCGCCCTCCCCCACGCCGACGCCGGAGCTCTTCGAGCTCGAGACGGAGGTCTTCTTCGAGCCGCCGACCGCGCCGACCCCGACCGAGACGGCGTGGATCCCGGATCCACCCGTTACCGCCACACCCCGCCCGGCCCGCGCCATGCCCCGGCCCGAGCGCCTGGCCGACTGCCTCGTGGTCACCTGGACCTCCGGCCAGGCCAGCCTACGGCCGGCGCATGTGTTGATCGACATCGCCGCGACCAACCGCTGCAGCCGCGATCTCGCCGCCACCGACGTCTGGTTCAGGGTCACCGGCTGGCGCCAGGGCCAGATCGTCCAGACCGCCACCGGCGCCCTCTTCCAGACCGTCCACCGCAGTCACACCGGCCACGTCGGCATCGGCCTTCCGGGATCCCTGGACTGGTACGACCGGATCACCCTCGAGGTGCTCGAGAGCGCTCCGTAGGCAGCCCGCCCTGGCACACGCCACGGTGTTGTCCTCGAGCGCGGCCAAGTACCCCTCGCCACAAGTACGCTGGCATTCGGGCGCCGCTGCATGCCGCCTGCGGAAACTCCTCGCAGGGCAACACTGGACCAGTGCGCGGCGGATGGGCCCTCCAGCCGCTCCTCCATGCCTCTGTGCCTCTGTGGTTCATTTCCTGCGCCCGGGTTGCGGCCAGGCCGGAAGCCGGTCACCGCGGCTGCTACCCTCTCACCATGGACTACGTGGTCACCCTCACTCCGGAGTCGTCCCCGGATCCGCTGGCGGCGCTCGCGGACCCACCTTCCGGCACTTCGATGGTGGAGCTTCGGATGGACCTGTTCCCGCAGCTCGACCCGGCGGTGGCAGTGGCGCGCTGCCCGTTGCCGGTGCTGGCCGCCTACCGGTCGACGGCCGAGGGCGGGCAGGGATCCCTCGACCCAACGGAGAGACGGCGGAGGATCGAGGGCGCTTACACCGCGGGCGTCGCCATGCTCGACCTCGAGCACGATCGCGACCTCGGGCTCGTCGACCGCCTCGGCCTCGAGCCCGAGCGCCTGGTGGTCTCGTGGCACGACCCCGCGGGCACTCCCGACGACCTCGCGCACCGGGCACGGCAGATCGCGGAGGCGCCGTCACAGCTGACGAAGATCGTGCCCACCGCCCACAGCCTGATCGACCTCGAGCGGGTGCTGGCGCTGCTGGCGCCGCTCCGGTCGCGGCCGCCGGGACGGCGGCGGCTCACCGCCTTCGCGATGGGTGCGGTGGGGATGGCGAGCCGTCTCCTGGCGCCGCTGCTCGGGTCACCGATCGCCTACGCGGCGTGGTCCGCCGCCGCGCCGGCGGCGCCCGGCCAGCTTCCGCTGGAACGCCTCCGGCGCATCCTCGGCCACCTGAGCGGACCGCCGCGCCGGCTCTGGGCGGTTGTCGGCGCCGACGTCAGCGGGAGCCTGAGCCCGGAGATGCACGCCGCAGGCCTCACCGCCGAGGGCATCCCCGACCTCATGGTCCCCCTCTGCGTGCCCGACCCCGAGGAGCTCCCCGCGGTCTTCTCATTCGCCGGGACGACCATGTTCGACCGGGTCGGTCTGCCCCTGGCTGGCCTCGCCGTCACCGCGCCATACAAGGAGGCCGCAGCCGAGGCCGCAACGGTGCGCGCGCCGCGCGTCGAGCGAGCCCGAGCCGCCAACACCTTGATCCTCGGCCCGGCCCGGATCGTCGCCGAGAACACCGACGCCGACGGGGTCGTCGGTGGTCTGACGTCGCTCGGGATCGACCCGGCGGGCCAGCTCGCCGTGGTTCGCGGCACCGGCGGCGCCGGACGGGGTGCGGCGGTCGGCCTGGATCTCGCCGGCGCCGCGGTCGTGCTCTGCGGCCGCGACCCGGACCGCACCCGTGACTCGGCCGTCCGCCTCGGAGTCGGCTGGTGCTCGCCGGACGACCTGCCGGGCGACGCCTCGATCCTGGTCAACGCCACCCCTCTCGGCCGCCGGCCCGACGAGCCGAGCCCCTTCCCCGACCGTGCCGTCGCCCGGGCGCGGGCGGTGGTCGAGATGGTCTACGCACCCGACCCGACCGCCCTCGAGGTCCACGCTCGAGCGGCGGGCATCCCTCTCGTGGACGGCCGGACCATGCTCGCCCACCAGGGCATGGCCCAGTTCGCGGCCTTCCACCAGCGACGACCGCCCCGCCAGGCGATGATCGAAGCGGTGCGTTCTCGGTAAGACCTGGTCTCCGCCCGGCTGGCTGCACCCCCAGGCGCGGCCAGCTGGTCACCGCGAACGTTCAACGAACGCCGACCTCCGCCCGGATCCGCTCGACGAGCGGCGTCGCCGTTGCCCGCGCGCGCTGAGCGCCCGCAGCCAGGATCCGGTCGAGCTCGGCGGGATCCGCCATGAGCTCGTCGAAGCGGCGGCGGGCCTCGCCGAAGGTGCCGACGTAGTAGTCGAAGAGCCGCTTCTTCATGTCGCCGTAGCCGACGCCGCCCTCGGCGAAGGCCGCCTCGACCCACGGCCGGTCCTCGGCGGGCGCGAACAGCCTGAGCAGCTGATACAGCGAGCTGTCCGCCGTCGGCTTGGGCGACTCGACCGGGGTGGAGTCGGTGACGATCGACATGATCCGCTTGCGGATCGGCTTCTCCGGGCCGAACAGCGGGATGACGTTGTCGTAGGACTTCGACATCTTGCGGCCGTCGAGCCCCGGGATCACGGCCACATCGTCCCCGATCAGCGGCGCCGGCATGCGGAAGACATCGCAGCCGTAGGTCTGATGAAAAGCGGTGACGAGGTCGCGGGTGACCTCGAGGTGCTGCTTCTGGTCCCGGCCGACCGGCACCAGGTCCGATTCGACGATCAGGATGTCGGCGGCCATCAGCACGGGGTAGGAGAACAGCCCGTGGCTCGGCGTCACCCCCTGGGCGACCTTGTCCTTGAAGGAGTGACAACGCTGCAGCAGGCCCATCGAGGTCACGGTCGACAGGTACCAGGCGAGCTCGGGGACCTCCGGGATGTCCGACTGGCGGTAGAGCACGGCTCGCTCGGAGTCGAGCCCGAGGGCCAGGTAGCCGGCCGCCACCTCGCGGGTCATCTGGCGGAGCCGCGCGGCGTCCTGAACCGTGGTCAGGGCGTGCAGGTCGGCGACGAAGTAGTAGCAGTCGTGCTGCCGCTGCATCTGGACGAACTGGCGGATCGCGCCGAAGTAGTTCCCGATGTGCAGAGCGCCGGACGGCTGGACTCCCGACAGGACGCGCATGGACCCTCCTCGAGCGCGGGATCTTAGCACGCGGGGTCGGGGGCGGAGGTCTGCCGCCATATCACTGCAGGAAAACGAAACGGGCCGGCGCGAGGCGCCGGCCCGGGAGACATGCTACCGAGCGAAGGTCAGTCCTCGCCGTCGTCGCCAATCGACTCGACCGGACAGGACTCCATCGCCTCCTGGCACTGGGCCTTTTCCTCGTCGTTCTCCGGCTGCTTGGAGACGAACGAGTAGCCTTCGTCCTCGTTGGCCTCGAAGTTGTTCGGCGCGGTCGTCCGGCAGACGTCGCAGTCGATGCAGCTCGAGTCCACGTAGTACTTCCCCGGGACGTTGTCCGGGACCTTGTCAGCAGGATCCGCCATGACCTGTTCTCCTTTCCTGCGGGTGGTCGCCCGCCGGTGCGATCCGTCGGGATGCTACCCACTCCTTTTCGTGCTTGTCAATCGACAACCGACGGCGGCGTCGCAACTTAGAGAGATGGCATCTCAACAGGACGCCGCCCCCCGCCTCCTTTTTCGCCGACGTCGCTCCACATGCAGTCGATGTCATAGGGATAGGCGAAGGTCGGCAGTACCGTCGTCGGG
>CAZKKP010000141.1:5989-8777 GCA_964553295.1 uncultured Thermoanaerobaculia bacterium
GGTCGTTGCTCGAGTTGTCGACGTAGGAGCCGTAGGTGGTCATGCCGACGATCGGCCGCACGCTCGAGGTCTCCCAGGCCAGGATACTCACCTGGATGGTGATGTTCTCCAGCTCGGTGACGAGACCCAGGAGGCTTGGGAAGACCTGGTTGAACTGCACATGCGCCAGGGGTGGCAGGACCACGGTCGACACCAGGTCGCCGCCGAAAGCGCTCGGGAAGGCCGTCCCGTCCGGCTGCAGGGGCTTCAGCTGGACGGTGATCCGGGTCTGCGGATCGGACGCGTTGACGACGCCGACGTTATAGCGGTAGTCGTCGTTCTCCGCCCCACCTACCAGCACCTGGAAGGAGAGGTCGATGTCCTCACGGACCACCGCCGGGTCGGCCAGGTTGTACCAGGGAACGCCCGGCAGCGTCTGACCGTAGCTCGCCGGCACCTCGAGGTACTCACCTTCGTTGTCCGGGTCGGCGACGAGCACCGTGTCCAGGGTGTAGGTCCGGGTGTTGACCACGACGTTGCGCGGCGTGTTGCTCCCGTCCGACTGCAGCGTCCCCGCCTCGTAGGCGAAGACGATCAGCGCACCGGAACCGCCAACCGCGGGGACGTCCTCCCAGTACTCGCCGACGATGTCCCGGATCATCACCGAGCCGCCGGGCGGGATGTCGGCCAGCGCCTCGTTGACATGGCCGAAGCCGTCGGACTCGCGTCCGCCGAGCATGGTGGAGCGATCCCGCACCCGCGGCTCGTTGTCCACCTGGCCGGAGGGCAGGAAGAGGATGGCAACGTCGACCGGGACCTCCGCGGCGTCGAGATTGTGGATCGTGACGTCGCTCCGCCAGGTGCTGCCGTTCGCCCCCGAGACATGCGCCACCACCGGCACATAGACCAGCTCCGCCGCGTTGAAGCTCCCCCAGGCCGGGGAGCTCACGGCCAGGGCGGCCAGCAGGATCGCGCTCAGCGCTGCGGGTCGAATCATGGAATCCTCCGCTTTCACTCGTCGGACGCTTCCGGCCGACGGGTCATCTTGCCATCACCCGGGGCACGGGGCAAGACGACCACCGCTTCCAAGCCATGCGGCTTGAGATTGTTGAGGTCGATGCGGCCGCCGTGGGCCGTGACGAAGCGCTCGGCGATCGCGAGCCCGAGCCCGGTGCCGCCCCGCCGCCGGGTGACGAACGCCTTGCGGACGTCAGCCAGATCCTCGGGCGGGATACCCGGACCACGATCTCGAACGACGAGCATGATCTGCTCCTCGCGCTCCTCGGCGGTCAGCTCGACGACCCGACGGTCAGCCTCCAGGGGCGCCACCGCCTGCACCGCATTGAGCACGAGGTTGAGGAGCACCTGCCGCAGCTGCGCCTGGTCGCTCTGCACCGCGCCGTCCGGCAGGCCCGGGCTCAGCCGCAAGTGGACGCCCATCGACCGGACCTCGGCCTGGAGGAACTCCCGGACGTCCTTGAGCAGCAGGTCGACCCTGACCGGCCCGATCTCCGGGGTCGCCGGGCGGGCGTAGGTCAGGAAGTCGCTGACCAGCCTGGCCAGCCGGCCGACCTCGCGCCGGGTGCTGGCTACCGAGGTCTGGGCCTCGCCGCCCCCGTCCTGCAGGTCCTCCTCGAGAAGCTCCAGGTTCAGGTTGATCGAGTTCAGCGGGTTGCGGATCTCGTGCGCGAGGTTGGCGGCGAGAGCGCCGAGGGCGGCGAACTCCTCCGCCTCGCGGGTCGCAGCCTCGAGCCGACGGGTGCGCTGGACCAGGTGCCAGACGAAGGCGAAGGCCACCACGAGGGTGAGCAGGGTGACGCCGGCGACTCCTGCGGTCTGGACCAGCAGCTCCCGCCGGAGGCGGTTGACCCGCTCGGCGACCCGGGCCTTCGACAGATACAGCACCACCTCGCCGACGTCTCCCAGGGGCACCTTGATCTGAAACGTCTCCTGGCTCTCGACGATCCGTCCGTCAGCCGTCAGCCCGGCGGGCAGGTCGAGGCCCACCGAGACCTCGCGCGGCAGGCTCTCGAGGGAGCGAACGTCACCCTGGTACACCACCCGTCCGTCGAGATCGGTGACCTCGATGCTCTCGACCACCTCGCGCCGGTCGAAGCTCTCCAGGGCGTCGCGGATCAGCTGCTCACGCCTCAGGATGACGACGTCGAGCTCCTCGGTCGTCGTCTCCGAGGCGATGTCGTCTGCCAGGCGGCGGGCGTCGTCCCGGCCGCTGATCAGCAGATCCGACAGGTACCGCCGGGACAAGGTGCCTGCCATGAAGTGCCCGAACAGCACGATGATCGCCAGGACCAGCACGGCGAAGAGGCCGGTGGCGAGGGCGTACTGCCGCTGCAGCGACCCGCGGGCTCCGACGAGACGATCGACCCGGCCAGTCAAGTCTCACACCGAGTACGGGCGCGTCATACCTTGCACGCTGCAAGCAGGTCCTGCGCCCGATGGGTGGACTCCCAGGTGAACTCCGGCTCGTGCCGCCCGAAGTGGCCGTAGGCCGCGGTGAGACGGTAAATTGGCCGCAGCAGCTCGAGGTCGGCGATGATCGCCCGCGGCGACAGCGGGAAGACCTCCCGGACCCCTCGAACGATGACGCTCTCCGGCACCAGACCGGTGCCATGGGCGTCGACCATGACCGAGACCGGGTCGGCGACGCCGATGGCGTAGGCGACCTGCACCTCGACCCGGCGCGCCAGGCCTGCCGCGACGATGTTCTTGGCGACGTGGCGGGCCATGTACGAGGCCGATCGGTCGACCTTTGAGGGGTCCTTGCCGGAGAAGGCGCCGCCGCCGTGGG
>CAZKKP010000142.1:0-8732 GCA_964553295.1 uncultured Thermoanaerobaculia bacterium
ACGAGCTCGACACCGAGTCCGACCTCCTCTACGCCAAGGCCCGCTACTACCACCCGCGGATCGGAAGGTTCCTGAGCGTGGATCCCCTGGTTACGGGCGGGTTGGGGGCCTCCCAGAGCTGGAACCGCTACATCTACGCCTGGAACAACCCTCCGCGCTTGATCGATCCGACGGGGATGAGCACTGAGGTGAGCTATAACGAACAGAACTCAAAGCTCACAATCGTCTGGAACGTTGAGTTCTATGGGGAGGGTGCAACTCAAGAGGTCGTTGACCAGATTTCCAGCGACATCTCCACAGCGTATTCCGGGCGAGTAGCCACGCTCGAGGGGGATTCGATCTTCGTTGAGACTTCCGTGAATTGGAGAATGTCCAAGAACGGTGGACAGCATGAGGAGGACAATTTCGATCAGATCGAGATCTCGAACGCCGCACCTGCTAACGTCATCTACGAAGCGTCTTGGACGCCGACGATCGACCTTTCGGTCGTCCTGGAACGGATGAACACAGGCGTGTCTCCTTTGCGCATGACAGCGTCGCTAAAAGGCGGGGTAACACGCGGCCGGTTTCGCACTGCAGACGTAGGTCCACGATCACGTCTTCCAGGAGCCGTCGTCCACGAGTTTGGACACGTTCTCGGCGCTGTGTTCCACGTTCGCAATGCGAGTCCGACAGATCCGATGTCCACTTCCGGCGACAGAACCCATGTGTGGTTCTTGCAGATGCAGCCGTACCAAGCATCCTGGCTCAGGAGGGTATCAGGTTCATGAACTCCGACGCACCACTCGCTGCAGAGCTGAGTTCCGGATTGTCGACGGACAGGCGTCCACGGTTATTGGCTGGCAGGCTCAGGATACTCGTCGCATTCGTAGCTGGCGTGATAGCCGCGCTCACCCTAATGGGCGTTCACAATAGGACATTGATGATGGACGAGGCCTCGGAGGCAGGTCGGCTGAAGCAGCTCCTAACGGTCTGCAAGGCTATCGGTTTGATGCACATGCAGTCTTGCAATGCGAAAGTGGGTCGAATGCATGAGCTCATAGCCGATACCTCGCAAGCGCGAGATGAGGACGAGTTATCCCGTGTAATCGCGAGCATTCTACTTGATGGGCGGTCGTGTAACGACGATCTGATTTCTTACATGGGGTCGAGAGCTCCGCTGCCGGATATAGCCGTATATAGAGAGTTTCGACTGGCTGGGTTTAATGGCCCAAACATTAGTCCCGGGCTTCACGACGAGCAGGGCCTGATCCTGTGGATGCTCGCGAGAATGAACCCCGATCGGTTGCTGCCCGGAATGGACTACTGCCTTGACTGTGGGCCCTCCAACGAATCCGTGCGGACGTCCTTGATTCAGCACTGGCGGCACGAACTGCGTTCGTGGCGCGACCAACCATGACCGTTCGCGAGTTTGTACGCGTGCCAGGTCAGACAAAGCCGACATTGTTGGAGAAGAGGATTCCCTAGAGTGGCTTGCAGGGCTGTCACAGCGAGGTCTGGAGACATCGTCGGGAATGTCTGACCTGGGGCACCGATGGCAAATTCGATGTGCCGCGCCGGGCGCGCATCTGGCGATGCGGGCGCGGCGGTCGCTTACTCCAGGCCCCGACTTGGCAATGGTGAGTGGCTACCGGCCCCTCATTCCATGGCGTTCGGGCTGTCGTCGTGAAGGTGAACGCGAAGCCGCGTTGGCCCGACGACCCACAGGCGACCTGTGGGAGTCTCCTTCTCGAGGGCGATGATCAGATTCTCGACGACTTGACGCATGGCCGGGAAGAGCTGGTTCCGGCCACGCAGCACGACGAGCCCGGAAGAGCCCTCCGGTGGAAACCGGAGGACATTTGCGAAGTCGAGATCGAGGGTCACGAGGCACCTCCCCTCCGTGGCGCACCTCGTGAAGATCTCCTCGTCTTCAGCTCCGCACATTCCCTGCGCACGAACCGTAGACACGTCGTGTCCAGCGGCTTCCAGGGTGTGGGCCAACCGCTCGTCCACGTGCTCGTCGAGCTTCAGCCTCACCATCCTCACACCGCGAGATCGACGTAGCGGTCGCGAGTCATCTCCGCCGCCCAGGCCAGGGCGGCGCGAATGTCGTCGTGGGTGAGGTGGGGGTAGGCCTCGAGGATCTCGTCGATGCTAGCGCCTGCGGCCAAGTTGTCGATGATGAGCGAGACCCAGATACGCGTCCCTCGGATGCACGGTTTGCCGAAACACACGTTCGGGTCGACCGAGATTCGTTCGAGCAGCTGGTCTCGTGCCATCGTCTTGCTCCATGTTCCGAGATGAGGGTACTACGACTGTCGCGCTCCTGTACGCGTGCCAGGTCAGACAACCGACATTGTTGGAGGAGCGGCTTCCCTGGAGTGGCTTGCAGGGCTGTCACAGCGGGGTCTGGAGACATCGTCGGGAATGTCTGACCTGGCACTGGTATGGCGCTCGAGACGCTCGAGGTCGCGCATGACCTGCTTCAGGCAGCTGCCCAGATCCTCCAGCTCCTGCCGGTCGAGCTGGCACTGCTGGCACTTTCGCGCGACCCGGCGCACCAGCACACCGGCCAGGTCGAGGTCGCGAAGCAGCTCTGCCGCCGAGGGCATCGGCGGATCCTGCTCCAGCTCCCGCTTCGCCTTGACGAACAGCCGCGGCTCGGCGAGCAGGCGCTCACGCAGCGCGGGACCGCTGTCACGCCACGCCGCGTACAGCTCGCCCACCTCACGGGTCGACAGTGCAAGCGGTGCGACCTCCCGAGCGAGACGCTCGCAATCGTCCGTCTTGGCGCGCGCCATCGGCACCAGGTGCTTCATCGCCGCATGGGCGCCGATGCGGCCCCGACGCACCTCGTCCTGCACCGCCTCAGGCAGCTCGCTCACCAGGGCCAGCCGCCGCGACACCCAGCTCGGGCTGCGGTTGAAACGCTGCGCCAGCTCCTCATGGCCGAGCCCGAAGCTCGACTGCAGCTCGGCAAGCAGCCAGCCCTGCTCAAGCGCCGACTCGCCCTCGGCCGTGCGCAGCGACCGGCTCAGGAGCAGCGCCTCGGCCTCGTCCATCGGCCACACCGTCGCCCTGACCGTGTCCTGCCCGAGCCGCCTCGCCGCCCGGACCCGCTTGTGGCCGTCCATCACCACATAGCATCCGTCCGCGGAGCCCGCCACCACCACGATCGGCGCCTGCTGGCCGTGCTCCGACATCGACGACAGCAGCCGCCTCTCCGTGTCAGGACGGCGTACCCGAAGTCGCTCGTATCGAAGCTCGAGCTGGTGGTGCTCCAAATCCATCCGTTTCTCCCCGGCCTCGAGCGCCTGCCGCTCGAGCACCGCCACCAGTCTGGCGCCGGTCCGATCTCGCATTGCGCGAGACACCTGTGAAGTGTCGCCGTTACCTCCTTGTTCTCAACATTTTCCAGCCGTCTCTCGAATTGCGCGAAAACCCGTCGAAGTCATTCAGGATCTCCCTTGTTTCCAGCACCTTCCACGCGTCTCTCGAATTGAGCGGAACGCACCAGTAGTAGAGCCACCGACGCGATGCAATCACTCGCCGGTATCCCGATCTCGTCCAGCATCGTGTCCCACGGCATCGACCGCAGGACGCCACTCACCCGGATCGGCGGTGGCCGCCGGGCACGGCCCCCCTCGGCCGGCGGTGGCCGGTTCTGCGCCTCGGCAGCCGCCTCCGCCCTCCGCGATCGCTCACGCAGACGGCGAGCTCGAAAGTAGTCGGGATTTCGCTCTCGCCACCTCGCCTGGACCCGCCGTCGGCGCTCCCCTCGGCAATCGGTATCCGAACACGTCTTCTGCCGATCCCCCACCCGTGGGTCCGGCCTGAACCACTTCCAGCAGATGGTGCATGGCCTCTTCTTCAACATTAGCCATGCTGCAACCGCCATCCGCCACCGCGCTCCCGCCTCCGGCGGGGATGACAGCTCCCCTGGGTCACTTCTCGTGAGCGAACGTGGGTCTTTCCCCGCGAGCGCTCAAGTACAGGGCGGTGCCACCCCTGAAGGCGAGCGCATCCGCAGCCTCGGGGACGTTGAAGATCTCGGTCAGCGTGCGGCTGAGGATGAGGTCCTGCTCGACCTGGGAGTCGTGGACCCATGGCGCGAATCGGCGCCACTCGGTGATGAAGTCCAGTACGCGTGCCAGGTCAGACAAAGCCGACATTGTTGGAGAAAGGGCTTCCCTAGAGTGGTTTGCGGGGCTGTCACATCGAGGTCTGGAGACATCATCGGGAATGCCTGACCTGGCACGGGTAGGGCCGCGGCTCTCCGAGAGCTGCGCCGGCGTCGTCAGCTCGGGCGGACGAGGTGCAGCTTCCTGGAATCTGAGCCGTGAGCACCCTTTTGTCCGAGGTCGTCGCCCTGCTAAGACGTCAGGGCGCGCCGCACGCGATCGTCGGCGCCGCCGCCCTGGCGGTTCGCGGAGTCAGCCAGGGGAGCCCAGGCACGCCATACCGCCACAAGCGCCATGATCGCGACTTGTGAGTAGGGCTGAAGGGCCTGTCTGGCGCCTTTACTCGAGCCGGACACTTGACAATCGTCACGTGACGCGTTACACATGGTGTCGTGATCAAGACCTTTGCGGACAAGCGGACGCAGGAGTTGTACGTCACAGGGAAGGCGCGTCGGCTGCCGCCGGCGATCGTGAACAGGGCTGTCCGCAAGCTCGAACATCTGGATGCGGCCACCACTCTCGGCGACCTCAGCGTGCCGCCGAGCAACCGGCTGCACGGCCTCGAAGGTGATCGCGTTGGTCAGTACTCGATCTCGATCAACGACACGTGGCGGATCTGCTTCCGGTTCGAAGCTGGCGATGCCTACGATGTCGAGGTCTGCGACTACCACTAGAACGAGGTTCACCATGAGCATTCCGAACACCAGACAGCGGACTCGGCCGCCGGTACACGCGGGTGAGCTCCTGCGAGAGGACTTTCTTCCGGACTATCACCTGACGGCCACGGGACTGGCGTCAGCTCTCGGTGTATCGCGCCAGACGGTGAACGAGCTGCTCCGTGAGCGTCGCGCCGTCAGCCCGGAGATGGCGTTGCGTCTTGCGCGCCTCTTTGGCAACTCGCCCGAGTTCTGGCTCAACCTGCAGCGCGCGGTCGACCTGTGGAAGACCGAGCAAGCGATCCGTGACGACGTGAAGCAGATCAAGCCTCTCCGGGTCGCGTGAACGGGAACGGTGCCACGTACATACCTGTGCCAGGTCAGACAAAGCCGACATTGTTCGGGAAGCGGCTTCCCTGGAGTAGTTTGCAGGGCTATCACAGCGAGTTCACAGCGCCGGACAACCCGCCGTCACCAATGCAGCATCGACCTGACACCGGCAGATCGATGCCGGTGTTGCGCCATAGTCCACGTCATCGCAGCACGACAGCAGCGCGGACATGTTGCATTTATTGGCGCAACAAATATGCTGGTCAAGTCTATGCACATCAGGGTCTTGGGTTGCGGCTGTCAGGAGCTGTGGAGGTGCGGGACGCGGTTGCCGCGGGTGGCTGGCACCGTTCTGACGGAAGCTCACTTCTGAGAACCCCGGAAGGTTCCAACGGGGCGCGTTTCAGTCCCCTTGTATCCCCTGCATCAGACGATTATGATGTTATGCATGAGGACCACGATCTCACTGGACGAGCGCATCTTCGAAGCAGTGAAGCGGAGGGCTGCTGCCGAGGGTCGCAGCGTGAGCGCATTCATCGCGGCGGTGCTCGACGACGCGATCAAACGGGCTCCTGCTCACGAGGTAGAGCGGCCGTTTCGTCTCGTCACCGTCGGTGGCGGCGGGCCGTATCCGGGGGTCGATCTCGATCGCCCCCGCGAGCTCATGGTCGCTGAGGACGAGCAGCGGTACGGCTGATGCTGCTTCCCGATGTGAACGTGTTGATCTATGCGCACCGAACGGACTCAAGCGAGGAGCATGCGGCATACGCCCAGTGGCTGATCGCCCTCGCCGCCGGGCACGAGCCGTTCGCGCTGTCGTCGTTGGCTCTGGCCGGCGTGGTCCGCATCGTCACCAATCCGCGGGTGTTCCGCAGACCTTCGTCGCACGACGAGGTGTTTGCCTTCCTCGGTGAGCTCGTCGCCCGCCCCAATGCGAGGATTGTCCACCCCGGCCCTCGACACCTCGAGATCTTCGAGGCTCTGTGCCGTCGATCGTCGGCGACGGCCAAGCTCGTCGCCGACGCGCAGCACGCCGCGGTCGCCGTTGAGCACGGCTGCACCATGGTTACCACGGACTCCGACTTCGACCGTTTCTCCGGGCTGAGGTGGCGCCATCCGCTCCGTACTGGTGCCAGGTAAGGCAGGAACGGCGCCACGTACCACGACTCTCGCAACTCGAATGCGAGGCCAGGCCCGACGAAGATGTGTTCGAGATAGGGCGCGCTGATGATCCAATCCAACCCGCCCTTTGACCTCACCGATGAGATTCTCGAGCGTGTCGGTGAGACCGAGTCGGCCCTTGGCCGGTTGTCCGAGGGCCTGCCGCCGGAACGACACCTCCTGTTGCGCCGGGCGAACACGATCCGGGCGGTCCGCGCCTCGTGCGCGGTGGAAGGGAATACCCTCACAGCCGAGCAGGTGGAGGCCGTGCTCGAGGGGCGGCGGGTGCGGGGGCCTGTGCCGGAGGTCCGCGAGGTTCAGAACGCGCTTGACGCCTACGGTCACATCGAGGAGTGGGACCCTGCGGCGAGTGCCGACCTCAAGGCTGCTCACGGCGTGCTGATGGCAGGGTTGGTCGATCGCCCGGGTGCGTTCCGTCGAGAGGCAGCGGGCATCGCAGGCGCCGCCGGGATCGTCCACATTGCGCCGCCGGCGGACCGGGTGCCGCACCCCGTCGACGAGCTTCTCCGGTGGCTGGACGAGGCCGACGTCCATCCCCTTTTGAAGGGGTGCGTGGTGCACTACGAGCTGGAGTTCATCCATCCTTTCGTCGATGGAAACGGACGCCTCGGCCGGCTCTGGCAGACCTTGATTCTCGGGCGTTGAAACCCCCTCTGCCTTCTGCTGCCGGTGGAGCATGTGATTCGCGACCGCCAACCGGCCTACTATGCGGCCCTGCGTGAGTCGGACTCGGTCGGCCGGTCGACCCCATTCATCAGCTTCATGCTGGGAGCGATCGGCACGTCGTTCGATGAGCTGATTGCGAAGGCGGGACAGCCGGCTACCCCCCAAGTGACCCCCCAAGTCAAACACCTGTTGGCGGCGTGCGAGGGCGAGCTTTCGCGAGCCGAGCTGCAGCAGCGTCTCGGCCTCGCGGATCGAAAGCACTTCCGCAAGGCCTACCTGCTGCCTTCCCTCGACACAGGGTTGGTCGAGATGACGATCCCCGACAAGCCCAGAAGCAGCGCGCAGCGATACCGGTTGACAGCGGCCGGGAGGGAGCTGCGAACGGAAGAGGCCGAGGGATGATCGACAGCATCACCGCCGAGGGCCCGGGTGTGGCGGAGAAACGAATGGTGTCAGGCGCCCCCGAGACTCGCGGACGTGAGCCAGCATTCGAATCGGTATCGGGTGTCGGTCAGGGGGCCAGCCCCGAGAATGTGGACCATCCCGACACGTCACCGCACTCGAAGCTGTCCACGAAGAGGAGGTCAGCGTCGCCTATGGCTCGAGTGACCACAAGCTGCGCTTCGCTCGCGCTCGTCTGCACGAAACCCGCGACGAGGATCTTGCGGTCGTGGGGCTGGATCGCGACGGCACGACCGAAGGCGTCGGCGCCGAAGGACGTCAGCGTATAGCCGTAGCCGCCGAGCTCGGGATCCAACCCTCCGCCCGCTGTGAACCGCACGACGCCCAGCTGATGCAGGCCGTCGATGTAGGCGCTGCCGGCAACGACAATTCGACCGTCTCCCTGGAGCGCAACGTCCCAGCCCTCATCCGGGCCCCACACGAAGTCGTGGGTGACCATCCCGTCGCCGCTGAAGGTGGTGTCGAGGAGACCGGCGCCGGTCAGTCGGGCGACGGCTATGGCGGTCTGGTTGTCCGTGAAGCCGGCGAGCACGATTCTGCCGTCCGGCTGCAGGGCCAGTGCGCGGCCCTCCGAGTAGACCCCAAAGTCGGCGGCGGCGGCGCCGCCGCCCCCCACCCCGAAGGTGGAGTCGAGGGAACCGTCACCCAGCAGCCGTAGCACTACCGCGAGCGAACCCCCGCTGATTGTTGCTGTTCCGGCGACCAGAATGCGTCCGTCCGGCTGCACGGCGACGTCCCAGCCCTTGTCGTCGCCCATTGTGAAGTCGATCGTGACCATGCCGTCGACGTCGAACGTGGTGTCCAGGGCCCCGTTCGTGTCCAGTCGAGCGACGCCGATTGCGGTCGCGGTCACGGTCTCGCCGACAACCACGATACGTCCGTCGCCCTGGACAGCCACCGCGTGACCCTGGGAGTCGCCTCCGAACTTGAAGAGCTGAAGCCCTCCGTTCGCGAAGGTCTCGTCGAGTGTTCCATCGCTGTTTAGCCGGACCACGGCCACTTGCCGACCGCCGTTAATTGAATCGAATAGCACACTACCGACCACAACGATCCGCCCGTCGTCCTGCACAGCCACGTCCCAGGCCGTGGCGCCATACTCGGCGAGCTCCAGGGTGAGGATCCCGAAGCCGTTGAAGCTCTCGTCGAGGCTGCCATCGGCTTTGAACCGGGCTACCATGAGTTCGCCGCTCTCCCCACCGCTCGCTCCCAGGCCGACGACCACGACCTTGCGGTCGCACTGTGTGGCGATACCGTAGGCCGGCCAGAGCTCGTT
>CAZKKP010000143.1:0-2095 GCA_964553295.1 uncultured Thermoanaerobaculia bacterium
AAGAGCCTGTCGAACGACCTTCCGCCATGTTGCGTTCATCGTGACCCCCCTCGTGATTGTTCGGGTGCATCTCCTGCAACCGTGACAACGACGAGGAAGCCGAGAAACGCACGGAGGAGGGCGGCCCCGTGGCTCGAGCACCCCCGTACCATGCCGATTCGCGGGACGAATCGGGCCGCCACGGACGCGGCCAACAGCACCGTCGTGCTAGTGTTCGAACGGCCGAGTGGAGGAAGCCGATGCGGGTGACGGTTCTGGGTGCGGGTCGGGTGGGGGCCGCGATGGTCCGCGACCTGGCGGCGGACGCCGGGTTCCAGGTGACGGTGGTGGACGTCTCGGAGGCGGCCCTCGGCCGGCTGGCAGAGATTCCGGGGGTGACGCGGGTGCAGCGCGACCTGGCGGATCCCGGGGAGGTCGCAGAGGTCGTGGCGAAGGCCGAGCTGGTGGTCGGGGCGGTACCCGGGCCGCTGGGGCTTGCGACCATCCGCGCGGTGGTCGAGGCCGGCGTCGACATGGTCGACATCTCGTTCTGCGAGCAGGATCCGCGGCAGCTCGACGGGCTCGCCCGGGAGCGCGGCGTCATGGCTGTCGTCGACTGCGGCATAGCCCCGGGCTGCAGCAACCTGCTGCTCGGCCGGTGCCTCGCCGAGATGGACAGCGTCGAGCGCTTCGCCTGCTACGTCGGCGGGCTGCCCACGGTGCGCCGGCTGCCTTATGAGTACCGGGCGGTGTTCTCGCCGATCGACGTCATCGCCGAGTACACCCGGCCCGCCCGGCTCAAGGAGCACGGTCGGGTGGTGGTGCGGGAGGCGTTGAGTGAGATCGAGCGCTTCGACCTGTCGAGCGTCGGCACCGTCGAGGCCTTCAACACCGACGGACTGCGCTCGCTGCTCGACTGCCCGGTGCCCGACATGAAGGAGAAGACGATCCGCTATCCCGGCCACGCCGAGCGCATGGCGATGCTGCGCGACACCGGGTTCTTCTCCGAAGAGCCGGTCGAGGTCGGGGGAGTGACCGTACGCCCGATCGACCTGACCGCGCGGCTGCTCTTCTCGGCCTGGCAGCTCGAGCCCGGCGAGGAGGACCTCACGGTCATGCGCGTCGAGGTCGAGGGGATCGCGGGCGGCCGCCGGCTGACCCGACGCTGGGACCTCCTCGACCGCTTCGACCGCTCCACCGGCATCACCTCCATGGCCCGGACCACCGGCTACACCTGCACCGCGGTGGTTCGCCTGCTCGCCGCCGGCCTCTGGCGCCGGGCCGGCGTGGCGCCGCCGGAGGAGCTCGGCGCCCGGCCCGGGTGCTGCGACTTCATCCTCGAGCGCCTCGCCGAGCGGGGCGTCGTGTTCGCCGGCTCCGAGCTGGCAGTGGGGGAGTGAGCGATGGCCGAGCACACGGCGGAGATCAGGATCAAGGTGACCCTCGACGAGCGCCGCCTCGCCGAGTCGATCGAGTGGCTGGCGAGCGACGCCGGCATGCCCGGGCCGCAGCCCGCCGGGGCGTTCCTGCTTTCGGTGTGGGATCCCCGTGAGCGCGACTCCCTCGGCATCGACCTGTGGACCAAGCAGTTCCCGGTGGACGAGATGCGCCACCTCGTCGGCCAGACCCTGATGCGCCTGGGCGACGTCCTCGGCCGCGCGACCAAGGACGAGGACGCCGGTCACCGGGTCAGCGCCCTCGGCCACGAGCTGCTGAACAGCCCGACGCGCAGCAGCGATCCTGCAGGCGACGAGCCGAAGCAGTAGCTCTCGGCGGCACTGCCGCCCGGGCAGGCGACAGGGATCGGGGGGCACGCCCACTCGCCCGCACGGGGTCAGGGGCGCCGTCCTTGCGGGCGGTGCGAGGGGTGAAGGGTGAGCGGTGAAGGGAAAGTGGGGTGCAGTGCGGACGGGCGCCGCGGCGGCCCTCAGCCCTGAGCCCTGTGCCCCGAGCCCTGTCCCCTGCGCCCTGCCCTCGAGCCCGCGTCTCAGGACATGGCACCGTGATCTGATACGTCGTCGCAGGCTTGTGCTTCTTTTCACAGGTTGCTATTCTGGCGCCGCGCCCGTCCGAGGGCCCGACAGCGAGACGGCCATCGAGCCCCGGATCCGGTGCA
>CAZKKP010000143.1:2105-8729 GCA_964553295.1 uncultured Thermoanaerobaculia bacterium
GCAGCCCGCCGCAGAGGGAGACCATGGCCTACGTCGCGAGCCCCATCCGTCCCGAGGCCAGACGCGCGGTGCAGAAGATCGCCGAGATCTCCGGCCAGAACGTCTACCAGTGTATGCAGTGCGGAACCTGCAGCGCGGTCTGCCCGATGGTCGAGTCGATGGGCATGACCACCCGGCAGGGGATCCTGCACCTGCAGTTCGGACGCACCGAGGAGGTGGTGCAGGCCAAGATCGGCGAGTTCTGCGCCTCCTGCCACGCCTGCCAGGTGCGCTGCCCGCGGGGCATCGAAGTGCCGCGGGTCTTCGAGGCGGTGCGCCAGCTCACCCTGCGGCAGAACGTCGACCTCGTCGACCTGCCCGGGATTCCCCCCGCGCTGCTCGAGCAGGCGCCGCAGATCGCCTTCGTGTCCACCTTCCGCAAGATGACCTCGTGAGGCCCGCCATGAAGCTCGGCTACTACCCCGGCTGCACGTTGAAGACCAAGGCCGCCAACCTCGAGAGGTCGGCGATGGCGGCGCTCGACGCCCTCGGCGTCCGATACACCGAGCTCGACCGCTGGAACTGCTGCGGCGCGGTGTACTCCCTCGCCGACGACGACCTGATCCACCACGTGGCGGCGGTGCGCAACCTCGTCCGCGCCAAGGACCAGGGCGCGGACACCGTGGTGACGATCTGCTCCCAGTGCTACAACACCCTGGCCCGCGCCAACCTGCTGATGCGCACCGACGAGGAGAAGCGGGACACCATCAACCGTTTCATGGACACCGAGACCGACTACACGGGCGAGGTCGAGGTCAAGCACTACCTGCAGGTGCTGCGCGACCAGGTCGGCTGGGACGCGCTGGCCGCCAGGGTGACCGCGCCGCTGGCCGGCCTCAAGGTGGCTCCGTTTTACGGCTGCACCCTGGTGCGGCCGACCGAGGTCTCGATCGACCCGTTGGGCGACGGCCTGATGGAGGAGTTCCTTCGCGGCGGCCACCGAGTGCTGCGGCTCTTACCAGATGCTCGCCCACGCCGAGGCCGGCATCCAGCGGGCGGGCCAGGTGATCGCCGCGGCCAACCGGTCGGCCGCCGACGCCCTCATCCTGAGCTGCCCGCTGTGTGAGTACAACCTCGGCACCCGTCAGCCGGATGTGCTGGCGGCCCGTGACGGGCTCGAGCCGGTGCCGACCTTCTACTTCACCCAGCTGCTCGCGGTCGCCCTGGGGCTGGAGACCGAGGTCTGCCGCTTCGAGCTCAACGACCCGGCGGCGTTCGCCCTGCTGAAGAACCGCAACCTCATCGCCGCAGCGACGGCGTGATGACAGGGAGATGACCATGGCAGAAGCAACGGTCCAGGACGTCGGCGTGGAGACCGTCCCGATCCACATCATGGGCAAGCGCTACGAGGTGCCGGCGACGCTCACCATCATGAAGGCGATGGAGCATGCGGGCTACCAGTACATCCGCGGCTGCGGCTGCCGCGGCGGCGTCTGCGGCGCCTGCGCCACGGTCTACCGCAAGGCCGGCGACTACAAGATCCACACCGGTCTCGCCTGCCAGACGGTGGTCGAGCCGGACATGTACCTCGCCCAGATCCCCTTCTACCCGGCGAATCGGGCGACCTACGACTACGAGGCCGTCGAGGCGACTCCGGAGACGGTCTTCAAGCTCTACCCCGAGATCTTCCGTTGCGTCGCCTGCAACGCCTGCTCGAAGGTCTGCCCGATGGACGTCGAGGTGCTCGACTACGTCTCGGCGCTCAAGCGGGGCGATCTCAAGGCGGCGACCGAGATCTCCTTCGACTGCATCCAGTGCGGCCTCTGCGCCTCGCGCTGCATGGGCGAGATGGCGCAGTACCACATCGGACAGCTCGCGCGACGCCTCTACGGCGGCAAGATCGCGCCGAAGGCGCCGCACCTCGACACGATGGTCGAGGCGATCGACGGCGGCGCCTTCGCCGGCGCGCTGGGCGAGCTCAAGACGATGTCGGTCGACGAGCTCAAGAAGGCATACACCGAACGCGAGATGGAGCCGCACATGAGCGACGAGGGCTGGCGGCCCGCCTCGAACCACGCCCTGCTCGGCTGACGGAGGAGACGATGCCGTACACACCCGAACTGCTGGAGCTCATCAAGAAGGTCGAGGCGACCCGTCCCGAGCGCGTCGCCCGCAAGCGGCGCGGCGAGGAGGTGCCCTTTCTGTCCCTGGACGAGCGCAAGGACCGGCTCAAGTTCCACCCGGACTTCAAGGAGGAGGGGAGACGGCCGCTCCAGGTCGGGCCGTCCAAGGGCTACGCCATCGCCCACGAGATCGCCGACCTGCTCGAGGCGACGAGCAGGGTCGATCCCCTCAAGGTCGACCTGTCGAGCCCGGCCTACACCACCGACGTGCTGATCATCGGCGGTGGCGGCGCCGGCACCGCGGCGGCGATCCTGGCGGCCGAGAAGGGCGCCGACGTCCTGCTCGCCACCAAGCTGCGGCACGGCGACGCCAACACCATGATGGCCGAGGGCGGCATCCAGGCCGCCACCAAGGGGCATAAGGACTCGCCCTACTACCACTACCTCGACGTCATGGGCGGCGGCCACTTCACCAACGTCCCTGAGCTCGCCGAGACCCTGGTCAACCAGGCGCCGGACGCCATCCGCTGGCTCGAGCACCTCGGCGTCAACTTCACCAAGAAGGCCGACGGCACGCTCGAGACCATCCACGGCGGCGGCACCTCGCGCAAGCGCATGCACTACGCCGCCGACATCACCGGCGCCGAGATCATGCGCACCATCCGCGACGAGTCGCGCAACAAGGCCGACCGCATCCAGGTGCTCGAGTTCTCGCCGGCGGTGGAGCTGGTGCTCGACGAGCACGGCCGCTGCGCCGGCGCGATCCTGTACAACATGGAGACCGAGGAGTACTTCCTGGTCGCCGCCAAGGCGGTGGTTCTCGCCACCGGCGGCTGCGGCCGGCTGCACATCCAGGGCTTCATGACCACCAACCACTACGGCGCCACCGCCGACGGCATCGTGTTGGGCTACCGCGCCGGCGTGCCGGTGTCCTTCCTGCACACCGTGCAGTATCACCCGACCGGGGTGGTCTTCCCCGAGCAGGCCGAGGGCATCCTGATCACCGAGAAGTTCCGCGGCTCCGGCGCCAACCTGGTCAACATCGAAGGCAACCAGTTCGTCAACGAGCGCGAGCCGCGCGACGTCGAGGCCGCCTCGATCATCAAGGAGTGCGTCAACGACAACAAGGGCGTGCCGACCCCGACCGGCCGCCTCGGCGTCTGGCTCGACTCGCCGATGATCGAGGAGCTCGCCGGCGAGGGGACCGTCAAGCGCGAGTTCCCCGGCAAGTACATCCTGTTCAAGCGCTACGACATCGACATCTCGAAGCAGCCGATGCTGATCTACCCGACGCTGCACTACCAGAACGGTGGGCTGGAGTTCAAACAGGACGGCACGACCCGGGTGCCCGGCCTGTTCGTCGCCGGCGAGGTCGGCGGCGGCATCCACGGCGCCAACCGCCTGATGGGCAACTCGCTGCTCGACATCATCGTGTTCGGCCGGATCGCCGGCGCCTCGGCGGCCGACTACCTGGCCGCCGGCGTCGAGCACGGCCGGCTGACGCTCGAGCACGTGGTGCGCTACAACACCGAGGTCGCGGCCGCCGGTCTCGAGGGCCGCGTCGCCCCGGCGATCATCCCCGACTACACCGACCCCAGGGTCCGCGAGCGCCAGCTCACCGCCCACTACGTGGGAAATGTGAGGTAGCGTATCCGCGCTGGTTGCGGGGTGGGGGACGTGAGGTAGCCGAGTTCTCCCACGCTCCCGGAGCGGCGAGGTGAGAGCATGAAGATCCTGGTCCTGAACTGCGGCTCCTCGTCGGTCAAGTTCCAGCTCATCCAGACCGACGACGAGCACGTGCCGGCCAAGGGCATCGTCGAGAAGATCGGCTCGACCGGCGCCTTCCTGCGCTACTCGCGGGGCGGCGAGAAGGAGATCCGCGAGGTCACCGAGGTCCCCGACCACGACGCCGCCATCACCCTGGTGCTGCAGACCCTGATGCACCCTCGGGACGGGGTCGTCTCCTCGCTGGACGAGATCGACGGCATCGGCCACCGGGTGGTGCACGGCGGCGAGGAGTTCTCCGAGTCGGTGCTGATCACCCCCGAGGTGCGCGCGGCCATCCAGCGCTGCTGCGCCTTCGCACCGCTCCACAACCCGGCCAACCTCAGGGGCATCGACGTCTGCGCCCGGCTCATGGCGGAGAAGCCGCAGGTGGCGGTGTTCGACACCGCCTTCCACCAGAAGATGTTGCCCGAGAGCTTCCTCTACGCCATCCCCTACGGCCTGTACCGTAAGCTCGGGATCCGGCGCTACGGCTTCCACGGCACCTCCCACCGTTTCGTCGCCCACCAGGCTGCCGAGGAGCTGAAGCGACCCCTCGATGATCTCAAGCTGGTCACCTGCCATCTCGGCAACGGGGCGTCGGTGGCCGCCGTCCAGGGCGGCCACTCGGTGGACACCTCCATGGGGTTCACCCCGCTGGAGGGGCTGATCATGGGCACCCGGTCCGGCGACCTTGACCCGGCGGTGGCGCCCTACCTGATGGAGCGGGAGAAGCTGTCCCCCGCCGAGGTCGACTCCCTGCTCAACAAGCGCAGCGGTCTGCTCGGCATCTCCGAGGGCTCCAGCGACATGCGCGAGATCATCGAGGCCATGGACGGCGGCTCGGAGCGGCACGGCCTGGCTTTCCGGATGTTCTGCCATCGGGTTCGCAAGTACGTCGGGGCCTACGCCGCGGTGCTCGGCGGCCTCGACGCGGTGGTCTTCACCGGCGGCATCGGCGAGAACTCCGCCCGGGTGCGGGCCGAGATCCTGGAGGGGTTCGGTTTCCTCGGGATCGACCTCGACCCGGCGGCGAACGAGAAGAACGCCACCCGGATCTCGAACGGCGCCACCCAGGTCCTGGTCATCCCGACCAACGAGGAGCTGGCCATCGCCCGGGACACCCGCGAGGTGCTTCGGCGCGCCGCCGAGGAGACGGAAGGGGCGCTGAGCACAGCGGCGATCGAGGCCGAGCTGGCCCAGGTCGGCAACCAGGACCGGCGGGAGCTGGTGATGCTGTGGGCGGCGGACCCGGAGGCCAGCCTCGGCCAGCTCCGCGACCGCCTGCTGCACAAGGTCGGCCGCAAGCTCAGCCTGCAGGCCCTGCGCCTGGAGCTGGGACGGCTCGGCCTGGTCGACGCGCCCGAGCAGGACCAGGAGGTGGCGCCCGCGTCGCCCCGCGCCACCCGCAGCTGTTCACCCACGGGGGCGGAGCGTGGCTGAGAGCTCGCGCCGCCCGCTGCAGTGTGCCCGGCGGGGGAGGCGCCCGTCGGGCCGGAAGAGCGAGGAGTGACATGGTCGAGCCCCTGAATCGCGAGAACGGCGGCTGGGACCTCGCACGCTGCTGGCTGGCAGCCCTCGAGGAGACGGCCCGCGACTTCCACGGCACCCTCCCTCGGGCCTTCTGCGAGCGTGGCTACGAGCACGCGACGGTGGGCTGGTTCAGGCTGTTGGAGGAGCAGTACGGCGTCACCGTGCCCCGCAGCGAGACGGTCCGGGAAGCGGTGGAGAATCACATCGCCGTGGGAGTCCGGGCAGGCCTGTTCCGGGACGCGTCCCAGTTCGAGCTGACCCAGGTCAACCCACATCGCCTCGAGCTGAAGGTGGTCGAGTGCCCGTACCGCGCCACGTGCGAGAGCCTGCTGAGGAGCGGTTTCACCATCCGCGACCTGACCTGCGCCCGGATCGGCTGCTTCCGGTCCGCCGCCGAGCTGCTTTCGGGCATCCCGTGCAAGTACGAGGTGACCGGTTTTCGCCCCGACGGCACCTGCGAGGGCTACATCGAGACCCGCTGAGAGGTGACCCTTGACTGCCACGGCCAGCCCTGAGGAGAGCGTCCACGACCTGGTGGACCAGCTCGGCCGCGCTCCGGAATGGGAGGTCCGCCGGCGCGCCGCACTGCGTCTCGCCGACCACCGGGCGCCCGGGGTGGTGGAGGCCCTCCTCGCCGCCCTGGACGACCGTGACCCCGACGTGCGCCACGGCGCGATCCTCGCCCTCGGTCGGCTCGGCGACCCGGTGGCGGTGGACGAGCTGTGCCGGCCCAAGCTGCTCGAGGACCCATCCCCCGACATCCGCTGGGCCACCGTCACGGCCCTCGGCCGGCTCGGCACCCTGAAGGTCGCCGGCACGCTGTCTCGAGCCCTGGACGACCCCGAGTGGGTGGTCCGCAACCAGGCCCTGCTGGCGATCTCGGACCACATCCGGCGGCTGCCCGCCACCAGCGACGGCGAGCAGGTCAAGGGCCTCATCCGGCTGCTCGCCATCCCCGACGGCGAGGTTCGCAGCCTGGTGGTCGACGCCCTGGCCCGCCGTTCCACCCGCGGCATGGACGAGATGGTCGAGGCGATGCAGGTCAAGAGCGAGCTGGTGCGGGCCGGGGTGGCTGAGGCCATGGGCCTGTCCCAGGATCCGCGCGCGGTTCCGACCCTCGTCGAGGCCACCCGGGACCCGGTCGGCACGGTTCGGCGGGAGGCCGCCCGTGCCCTCGGGCGCCTGGGGGAGGCGACCGCGGTGGAGGCGCTCATCGTGGTCCTTG
>CAZKKP010000144.1:0-8702 GCA_964553295.1 uncultured Thermoanaerobaculia bacterium
GAGGTGGACGGTGCGGCCGTCGTGGTCGGCGAACACCTGGAACTCGATGTGGCGCGGCCGCTCGAGGTACTTCTCGAGGTAGATGGTGGCGTCGCCGAAGGCCTTGCCGGCCTCGTTGCGGGCGGTGTCGTAGGCCGAGCGCAGCGCTTCGCGGGTGAAGGCCAGCCGCATGCCGCGGCCGCCGCCCCCGGCGGAGGCCTTGACGATCACCGGGAAGCCGATCTCCTCGGCCAGGGCCAGGGCCTCGTCGAGACTGCCCAGGGGGCCGTCCGAGCCGGGGAGCACCGGCACCCCGCTCGAAGCCATGGTGCTTCTCGCCTCCGACTTGTTGCCCATCAGCCGGATCGCCTCCGGCGGCGGACCGATGAACACAAGGCCGCACTCGCGGGCGATCTCGGCGAAGTGGGCGTTCTCGGCGAGGAAGCCGTAGCCGGGGTGGATGGCCTCGGCGCCGGTGATCTCGGCCGCCGAGATCACCGAGGAGACGTTGAGGTAGGAGGAGCTCGAGTAGGGCCCGCCGATGCACACCGACTGGTCGGCGAGACGGACGTGCAGACAGTCGCGGTCGGCCTCGGAGTGGACCGCGACCGTCGCGATGCCGAGTTCGCGGCAGGCCGCGATGACGCGGACCGCAATCTCGCCGCGATTGGCGATCAGGACCTTGCGGAACATGGCTCAGGCCGGCCGGATGGCGAACAGCCGGGCGCCGTACTCGACCGGCTCCGCGTCCTCCGGGAAGACCTTGACCACCGTGCCGGCGATGTCGCTCTCGATCTCGTTCATCAGCTTCATCGCCTCGACGATGCACAGCACCTGGCCGGAGCGGACCGTGTCGCCGACCTGCACGTAGGGGTCGGCGTCGGGGTTCGGCGCCCGGTAGAAGGTGCCGACGATCGGGGACGCCACGTAGCGCAGCCCGTCGTCCTCGGCCGGCCCCTCGACCGCAGCGGAGGGTGCGGCGGTCGGGCCCGCCGGCGCGCCGCCGACCGGGCCCGGGACGACCGCCGCAACCGCGGGCGGCGCCGGCATCCCCTCGATGCGCAGCCGGCTGCCGGCGTGCTCGACCTCGAGGCTCGCGACCCGGCTCGAGCCGACCAGACGCACCAACTCACAGATCTCTTCGAGCTTGAACATCGAACCTGCCACCTTCTAGAGAAACTCGGGATAGAGGCGTTCGCCGGCCAGTCGGCTGAGGAACCTCGCCCGGCCCGACGAACCCTCGGGGTCGAGCACGAGCACCAGGAAGTAGCCGGCGGCGATCACCGTCAGCACCACCGCGGCATGCTCGGCGACGACGTGCAGCTGACGCAGGCCGCCGTGCTGGAACTCGCGGCCGGCATGGTCGATCTCGCGCAGCACCGCGGCGTACTCGGCCACCAGGGCCTCGATGGTCGGGTCGTGCGGTGACGACACCACCGGGATGCCGTCGGCATCGACCACGGCCGCGCCACGAGCGCCCGGACAGCGCTCGAGCAGGCTCGCGATCACGTCGTCGAAGCTCACCGCATCCGCCTTTCCGCCGCGAGTCTAATGCCCTCGAGCCAACCCTGCAATGCGGCGATCCGCGCCGCCGCCGGCGCCGGGCCGGCGGGCGCCGCCGCCCCTTCGGCACGGTGCGCGGCGACCTCCTCGAGCAGCTCGGCCGCCTCGTCGGACTCGGGGTGGTGGCGGAGGAGGCTCTCCAGGGTGCGCTCGGCGAGCTCCAGGTCGCCCTGGGCGACCGCCAGACGGGCCAGGGTGAGGGTCGGCAGCGGAACCTGGGCCGCCATCGGCTCCTCGGGCGCCTCGGGCCCCTCCGGAGGGAGGTCCAGGGGCGGCATGTCGGGCAGGGCCAGCGGCCGCTCGGCGAACGCTGCCGGCGGGACGGCGTCGGCGCGTGGCGGCAGCCGGATGGTGGTCTCGCCGTCGCCGTACTCCGGGGACGGCTCCGCCTGAGCAGGCGCCTCGACCGGCGACACCCCCGTCTGGGGCGCCGCGATACCATCCGGGGAGGTCCACGGGACCTCGGGCGCCGCCGCGGCTGACGACTCGGCGACCGCCTCGGGTTCGGGTCTCTCCGGCCGGGCGTCGCTGGCCGGCTCGATCGGCGTCGGCTCGTCGTGCCACGACGGCGACGCCGCCGTCTCGCCGACCTCGGGCGCCGCCGGCAGGTCGAGCTCGGCGAGAACCACCTTCTGGGTGGACGCCGGCGCCGGCGATCCCCACGGGTCGTCCTCGTCGACGAAGGCCGCCGCCCGGCCCTCCGACGCCTCCGCCTCGGCCACCTCGGGGGGGCCGAAGGGATCGTCGGCGCGCCAGGTCGGCTCGGTCGCCGTGGGCGCCGGGTCCCGGTCCTCCGCGCCCGCCCGGAGCTCGAGCTCGGCCTCCGGCAGTGGCGAGACGGGCTCGGCCTCCGGCGGCGGCTCGGCGAAGGGCGCCCCCTCGTCGGGAAGGGCGACCTCGGCCTGCGGCAGCGGCTCGTCGGCGGGCATCGCCTGAGCCTCGTCCAGGGGCTCGGCGGAGGGCGGCGCCGCATCGACGGGAGCGGCCGGCGGGGCCTCGCCCTCGTCGCCGCCGAAGACGTCGTCGGACAGCAGCCACACCCCGGTGTCGCCGGCGACCTCGAGGGCGAAGGGGTCCTCCGTTGACGCCGCCAGGAGCACCGGAGGCGGCGGCCGGCGGAGCGCCGAGGGTGCAGGGGCCGCGGCCTCGAGCGGGGCGTCCGCGATCTCGTCATCCGACGACGGCCGGACGCCTCGCGGCTCGAGGTCCTTCTCGGTCGGCCAGTCGTGGATGTCCCCGGCCTCGACCTCGGCCGCCGGCTCGGCGTCGGCGTCGACGAAGACCTCGTCGGCCTCGGCCGCGACCAGAGCGGACCGCCGCGGACCCGGGGCGGTCTCGAGCAGCCCCGCCTGGGCGAGTCGCGCCTCGACCCCGGCGATCCGCTCGTCGAGCTCCGGGTCCCGGGGCGACAGGGCGCGGGCGAGCTTGAAGGCCTTGACCGCCCGCACCAGGTCGCCGCGGGCGATCGCCGACTCGCCGATCAGCCGCGCCGCGACCTGGTTCTCCGGGTCGATCTCCAGGGCGTGGGCGAAGGCCGACTCGGCCCGGTCGCAGGCTCCGAGGTCGTACTGGGCACGCCCCAGGGACACCCAGGCCGCGACGTAACGCGGGTGGTGCTCGAGGCCCGCTTCGAGGATCTGCCTCGCCTCCTCGAGCTGCCCCTCCTTGCGCAGCAGCTCGCCGAGCTGAAAGAAGACCCGCGAGGTGGGGTCTTCCTGGAGCTGGTAGCGGAGGGATTCTAAGCGGTAATCCATTGAATCAGGGACCGGGGGAACCGGCTGGGCCGCGGCGGCCCAGCCGGGTAGTCGGACAGTTGATTACGGGGAGGGCGCCGTCAGCTGTACAGTCACTGGCGAGCCCACAGCATCGGGATCAGTGGCGGTCACCGTGAGAGCGCCCGCTCCAGGACCCGAGGCTTGAACCGTGACGTCCACCGGGGGGTCGCCCGGAGCAATCGCACCGGCGCCGTTCGCGACGATCGAGAAGGGTGCGGCAGCCCCGGTCACCTGATAGTTCAGGGTGCCGGTGCCGGTGTTTGTGATGGTGAAAACCTGGTCGCTCGGGTAGGGCGCCACGAAGTTCAGCGCCTGGGGCGCCACCGACATGATCGGGAAGGCCTCCTGGCCTTGCAGGGTGACCTGGGTCGGGCTGGCGGGATCGTTGCTGAGAATCGTCAGGAGACCCTGGTCGGCGCCGCCGTCATTCTGCTGCGGGCAGTAGTAGGCAGTGATCGGGGCGCTGCTGCCGAAGGGTCCGATGACGAAGCCCGGCGCCGTCTTCACAGCGCAGCTCGCATTGAAGCCGAAATCGACCCCGGTGATGTTCAGCGAGGTGACGTTGAGGGATCCAGCGCCGTTGTTGTTGACGATGAACTGCTCGGAGGAGGAGCTGCCTGCCGGCGTCGGGTCGAACGCCACCGGGGACGGCGAGACCTGCAGGCTCGGCGCGACCACGCAGGTGTCGTTCTCCGGCTCGTAGACCAGACCTCCGGCCAGGGTGTTCCTGCAAACACCCGGCAGGTTGATCACGGTGACGTCGACCGGCGTGGGAGCGTTGCGCACTCCCTGCAGACCGTCGCCCGTGAGGCAGCTTTGCTGGTCGAAGACCAGGCCGATGTCATTCGGCGCCGGGACATTCCGCACCTCGATCGTCGACTCGTCAATCAGCGTCACGTCCTGGGAGAGCATTCGCGAGCCGCTGATCTCCACGATCAGGTCGTCGGCGAAGTTCACGCCGAAGATGGTGATCTCGGTGGGCGTGACGCTGTTGCCGTTGGCCAGCGAGCGGACGAAGGTGGGCTCGACGCTGACGACGCTGGGGCGGTTGCCGAGGAGGACGAAGGAGCCGCCCTCGGCGGTACGCTGGGCTTCCAACAGGCTGACCCTGAAGACGCCGGCGCGATCGCCGCACTGCGGCTCGAGGTCGGTGGGGAAGCGGACCAGGAGCTGGGTGCCGGACACCGAGATGACGTCCATCTTGAGGTTGCCGTCGAAGAACACCTCGAGGGGGTCCTCGAAGCCGGCGCCGAAGATGATCACCGGGGTACCGAGGCCGCCCCGGAAGGGGCTGTTGCCGGTGATGTAGAGGTTGTCGCCGTAGGTGTAGCCGCCGTCGAGGGCGCCGGTCTTGCCGGTGCGCAGGTTGGTCACCCGGACCGGCACGGCGGTGGGTATCTCGACGCCCTGCTGGCTGTAGTCCGGGGTGACGCACGTGATGACGTCGTCGTCGGCCAGCGAGGTGTCGTCGAACAGCTGGACGTCCCGCGCCGTCAGGTTGCCGAAACGGACCTCGATCGGCAGCTGGAAGCCGCGGCCGTAGATCGTCACCTGGGTGCCGCCGTCGACCGGGCCGGCGTTGGGGCTCACCGAGAGCACGCTCGGCTGCGGCTGGTCGGCGAGCACGACGTAGGCGTTCTGCCGCGACGCCGGGGGGATCACCGCGTCGGGGGTGCCGTCGAAGTCGACGTCGACGTCGGGGACGCCGTCCGGGAAGCCGCTCGGGCCGGTGATGTCGGAGGTGAAGCGGACCTCGACGGTGACCGGTCGGTCGGTGTCGAGGGGGGTCGTGGAGAAGCGCGGCGCCGTCACCTGGATCTGCTGGCCGTCGGGCGAGACCTGCTGGACGATGCCCTCGAGGTTGTCGAACAGCACCCGGTCGACGATCGAACGCCGCTCGAGGATCTGGCCGTCGGGGGCGAGCAGGATGGCCGCGAAGTGGTTGCCGATGATGGTGACGGTGTTGCCCCCTGCCGAGGGGCCGGCGTC
Organism: uncultured Thermoanaerobaculia bacterium; assembly: GCA_964553295.1. Classification (GTDB taxonomy): domain Bacteria; phylum Acidobacteriota; class Thermoanaerobaculia; order Thermoanaerobaculales; family Sulfomarinibacteraceae; genus CAZKKP01. Next base: position 5,307 of record CAZKKP010000144.1, read on the forward strand.
CGGCTGCACGATGTAGATCACCGGCGTGCCGGTGACCCGCCACTGGGCCCTCTCCTCGGGCGGCAGCACGATCTGCTCGTCCTCGTAGGTGTAGGCCTCGGTGAGGACCTCCTGCTGCTCGCCGCCGGTGCCGACCGCCACCTTGACGGTGATGTCGGCCGGCCGCTCGATGCGCTCATTCCCGCGCACGTGGCTGATGAAGGGCGTGATGACCTGGATCGAGCCGGTGGTCGAAGACGGGTTGCTCTCGACGACCGACTGGACGATGGCCGGGTACTGCACCACCTGCTTGGCGCCGACCACGTCGTCCACCGAGAAGATGACGTCCACCGGGGCGACGATGCCCTTGCCGCGCAGGGTCATGGGCTGGCCGCCGTCATAGGGTCCGCGGCTGGGCAGCAGCGGCTGGAAGATCTGCAGCGCGTCTGTGGGGTCAGCGCTCTGGTAGCTCACCACGACCTGGCGGTTGACCGCGTGGACCGTAGCGGTGATCGAGTAGCCGCCGGGCTCGAGCGCCACGAACTGGGCACAGGCGACGCCGTTCTGGGTCGTGACCTGGGCCTCGGTGACGCCCGGCACGACCTCGCCGGTCGAGCAGCTGAAAAGGCCGCCGCCGGAGGAGACCATGCGGACGGTGGTGCCGTCAGGGGCAGCACTGCCGTTCCGGGTGGCCTCGACGAGCACCAGGACGACGTTGCCGAGCAGCGGGTTGGTATCGCTGACGGTCATCGAGGTGATGGCCCAGGCCTCGGGTACCACCGTCGGCACGGGCGGCGCCGACGGGCTGTCGCCCGAGCAGCCGGCGAGGCCGACCAGGCCGAGGATCACGACGAGGGGTACGAAGCGCTTCATGGCGATCCCCCTAGTTCCCACAGGTGAAGTTGAAGGCGATCGTCACCGGCTGGGTGGCGACCGCCTGGCCGGCCATGGTCCGGCCGTAGATCTGCAGGCGGAAGCTCTGGCGGATGTTGCGGTTGCCGGTCTCCGCGTCGACCCCACCGTTCTCCGGCCGGAGCTGCGGCAGCGGCGGCTCGAGGAGGTACTCGAAGGGGTAGATCCGGTAGTTCTCGAGAGCCGTCACGCCGGCGGCGGGCACCAGCACCGACAGGTCGTGGCTCCAGGGCGGCGAGGCCGTGGAGCCGCCGTCGGTGCGGTAGGGCGTGATCACCCAGCGCTCGAGGTTGACGTCCTGGGCCGTGCCCAGATTGCCGCCGGGCGCCTTGGGGTTCGACTGCAGGTTGAGCTTCGAGATCGTCAGGTCGCCGACCTGCAGGCAGATGTCGATGTCGGGGTTGTACTCCTCGACCTCGGCCGTGATGTAGACCGGCGCTTCGGTGTCGTCCAGCTTGTTGCTGCCGCCGCAGGAGAGAGCGAGCAGCGCGAGGCAGGAGACCGAGCAGACAAGTGCGGCGCGTCGCATGTTCCGTCCTCCGTCAGTACTTGACGATCCGCGGCGTGATGAAGATCAGGAGCTCATCGTGCTTCGTGAACTTGCCGCTGTTCTTGAACAGATAGCCGAGGATCGGGATCTTGTGCAGCCCCGGCACCCGGTCCTCGCTGGACTCGTCGGAGATCTGGTAGATCCCGGCGATCACCGTGGTTCCGCCGTCCCGCACGAGCAGCTCAGTCTTGGCGTCGCGGGTGAAGATCGGCGCGTTCTGGCCGCCTGCCACCTGCTGCGACTGCCGCGGCTCCTGCTTCTTGATGTCGATCTTGAGGTTGACCGTGCCCTCGGCGGTGATCTGCGGCGTCACGTTGAGGTTGAGAGTGGCGTCGACGTACTGCACGGTGACGGTGTTGTTGGCGATGGTCTGGACCGGGATCTGCAGACCCGAACGGATCGAGGCCTGCTTGAGGTTCTGGGTGGTGACCCGCGGCGAGGACACGACCCGGGCCGAGCCCTGGTTCTCCGCGGCATTGAGGAAGAAGTCGAGGTTGAAGGTGTTGAGGATGTCGGCGAAGGACATCGCCAGGACGCCGGTGGCGCCGCCGCGGGACAGGTTGACCTGGCCGTCGGCCGTCATCGAGCTCGGGAACTGGAGGCCGGTGGTGTTGCCGTGCTCGGCGTCCATCACGCTCATGAATCCCCAGCTGATGCCGAGCTCGCGGGAGAAGTTGCGGGTCGACTCGACGATCCGGCCCTCGATGACGACCTGTGGCGTCGGCAGGTCGAGGGTTTCGATGAGGCGCAGGATGCCCTCGACCCGGTCGACGGTGTCGCGGATGATCAGAGTGTTGGTCCGGGGGTCGACGGTCACCGAGCCGCGCGGCGACAGCAGATAGGAGTCGCCGCTGAGCAGCCCCCGGACCTCGGCGGCGTCGGCGTAGGACAGGGGCTTGAGCACCGTCTTCAGGGGCTTGGACTTCTCCTGCTCGTCCTCGAACGCCAGCCGCTGCCGCTTCTCGGCGGCGAGCTTGGCGATCGGGGCGACCCGGAGGACGTTGTTCTCGAGCACGTAGTCGAGGTTGTTGATACGCAGGATCAGGTCGAGGGACTGGTCCCAGGGGACGTCGTTGAGCTGCACCGTGACCGAGCCGGAGACCGCCGGGTCGAGCACGATGTTGAGCCCGGTCAGGGTCGAGAAGGTCTTGAGCACGTCCTTGATGTCGGCGTCCTTCAGGGACAGGCTGATCGGCTCGCCGGTGAACTGCTGCTCCTGGGACTCCACCTCGGTGGACCGGTAGCGCTCGCCGACGGCGGCCGGGAAGTCGAGGGTACGGGCGGCGGTCGCCTTCTCGATCAGCTGGCCGGGGTCGGCGACCCAGGGGTTGCGGCCGGCGGCCGGGGCCGGCGCACGAGCGGGCTCTACAGTGGTCTCGCCCGTGCGCTGGTTGGTGATCACCGGGGCGCCGGTCGCGGCGGAGGCGACTCGGGGCGGCTCGAACGCGGCCGTCGCCACCGCCGCCGTCGCGGTCGAAGGGCTGCCGCCGCTCACCGTCAAAGTGCCACCTGACGGCGACGCGTCGTAACCGTAGCCGTGCGGCGACTCGAGGTCGACGACGACCCGGGCCACCGGGTCGGGCAGGGCGCGGAACTGGGCGACCCTGACCTTCCGGATGCCCGGCGCGTTGACCGGGAAGACCTGGCGGGGTACCCGGTTGACGACCCCGGGCAGGTCGAGCACGAGACGGTCGGGGCCCTCGAGCAGGTAGGCCTGGCCGTCGAGCGGGCCGTCGCCGCGCAGGCGCAGGACCAGGCCACCGTCGGCGAGGATCGGCTCGACGTCGACGAGGTTGCCGGCACGTCGAGCGTCAAGACCCTGGGGGCCGGGCTCGGCCGCGGCGAGGGGCGGGGCGGGCACGACCTTGACCGCGACCGTGGGCGGTGAGTCGGCGGCGCCGAAGCGCAGCTCGAGGCCCCGCTCGCCGACCCTCGGCTGGAGGGTCGCCGGCTCG
>CAZKKP010000145.1:0-8671 GCA_964553295.1 uncultured Thermoanaerobaculia bacterium
AACGCCGGCGAGGGCCGCGGGCCGGCGCCGGACCGGGAACCGGGAAGCGGACCGGGAGCGGGCCGGGGCGGCGGGCAGGGGATGGCGCCGGGGGGTGAGCTGCCGCCGTTGCTGGCCGAGCGGATCCGCACCGCCTCGGACTCCGAGCTGGAGCAGATCCGCGCCCGGATGCGCGACCGGGGCTGGCAGGACGAGCAGATCGAGGCGGCGATCCGGAAGGCCCGGGACGAGAAGCCATGAGGATCGTCGACCTGTCGATCCGCCGACCGGTGTCGGTGCTCATCTTCGCCGCCGCCGCGGTGGTCTTCGGCGGGGTCGCCTTCACCAACCTCGCGGTCAACCTGCTGCCCGACATCACCTACCCGTCGCTGACCGTGCGCACCGCATGGCAGGGCACCGCGCCGGTCGAGGTGGAGGCGCTGTTGACCCGGCCGATCGAGAACGCGGTCGGCGTGGTCAACAACGTCGTCCGCGTCACCTCGTCGTCCCGCGCCGACATCTCCGAGGTCACCCTGGAGTTCGCCTGGGGCACGAGCATGGAGTTCGCCGCCCTGGATGTCCGCGACCGGCTCGACCGCATCGAGCTGCCGGCCGGGGCCGACCCGCCGGTGCTGCTCCGCTTCGACCCCCAGCTCGACCCGATCATGCGCATCGGCCTTTATGGCGCCGACGACCTGGGCCGGCTGCGCTTCACCGCCGACGAGGTCGTCAGGCGCCAGCTCGAGCGGATCGACGGGGTCGCCGCCGCCGTGGTCTCGGGCGGTCTCGAGGAGGAGGTGCAGGTCGAGCTGGACGAGCGCAGGCTGGCCGCCCTCGGCATCACTGCCGGCATGGTCGCCGACCGCCTCGCCGCGGAGAACGTCAACCTCACCGGCGGCACGCTGCGCGACGGCCAGACCGAGTACCTGGTGCGCACCGTCAACGAGTACCTCCGTCCCGAGGACATGCGGAGCATCGTCGTCCACCGGGCGGGGGACGCGATCATCCGCCTCGGCGACGTCGCCCGGGTGTTCATGGGCCACAAGGAGCGCCAGATCATCACCCGCATCGACGGTCGCGAGAGCGTCGAGCTGGCGCTCTACAAGGAGGGCGGCGCCAATACCGTGACCGTGTCGGACACGGTCACCCAGCGCCTCGTCGGCCTGCGCGAGGAGCTGCAGCGCAGCGACCCCGGGCTCCAGCTCGAGGTCGTCACCGACCAGGCGCGCTACATCCGGCAGTCGGTCCGCGAGGTCCTCGAGACCGCGCTGTACGGCGGCGTGCTCGCCATCATCGTGCTCTTCTTCTTCCTGCGCTCGGTTCAGAAGACGCTGATCATCGGCATCTCGATCCCGGTTTCGGTGGTCGCGACCTTCTTCTGCATGTACGTCGCCGGCATCTCCCTCAACATCATGTCCCTGGGGGGCCTGACCCTCGGCGTCGGGCTGCTGGTCGACAACGCGATCGTCGTGCTCGAGGCGATCCAGCGACAGCGCGACGATGGGCTCGGCGTGGTCGACGCCGCACGGGTCGGCGCCTCCGAGGTCGGCCAGGCGATCACCGCCTCGACCCTGACCACGATCTGCGTCTTCGTGCCGATCGTCTTCGTCGAGGGGGTGGCAGCGCAGCTCTTCCGCGACCAGGCGCTGACCGTCGCCTTCTCCCTCGCCGTGTCGCTGGTCGTCGCCCTCACCCTGATCCCGATGCTCGCCTCCCGCCAGCTCCGCCTGGAGGCGCCGGAGGAGGAGGTCGAGGCCGCCGCCGGCTCGGCCGCCATCCGGTTCGTCGGCGGCGTCGTCGCCACGGTCGCCGTGGCGCTTCTTCGCGGCGCCCGCGCCGTGCTCCGGCTGTTCTCGCGCGTCCTCGGTGCGCTGGTCCGGCCGCTGCTCGACCTCTTCGACCGCGCCCTCTCCGGCCTGGCGGCGATGCACGCAACCGCCCTTGCCGCCGTGCTGCGGCGGCCGCTGGCCACCGTCGGCATCACCCTCGCCGCCCTGGTCGCCTCCCTCGGCCTGTACCCCTCCCTCGGCGCCGAGCTGATCCCCGAGCTCGTCCAGGGCGAGCTCTTCGCCGACGTCGAGCTGCCGCCCGGCACCCGGCTCGAGGTCACCGACCGCCGGATCGCGGCCCTCGCCACGGTCGCCGGCGGGCTCGACGGCATCCGCGCCGTCTACACCATCGCCGGCACCTCCAACGAGCAGGGCGGCAGCGCCGGCGAGCTGCGCGAGTCGGTCGGCCAGCTGACGGTGACCCTCGAGCCGCCGGTCGAGCGGGCGCGGGAGGAGGGGGTGATCGCCCGGCTGCGCGAGGCCATCGCCCGGGACGACGCCGCCCTCGGCGGCACCGACGACAGCCCGGTGCTGCGCTCACGCTTCGGCCGGCCGTCGTACTTCAGCTTCAAGAACGCCATCGAGGTCGAGATCCGCGGCTTCAACCTCCGGCTTCTCGAGCGCCTCGGCGACGACGTGCTCGCTGCGATGCGGGCCATCCCGGGCCTGGCCGACCTCAAGTCCTCCACCGAGGGCGGCCACCCCGAGCTGCAGGTGACCCTCAACCGCGACCGGCTGGCGAGCTACGGGCTCAGCGTCGCCGACGTCGCCCGGGTGCTGCGAACGGCGGTGCAGGGGGACGTCCCGACCGACATCGTCCGCTCCGACCGGACCATCGACATCCGCATGCGGGCCGCCGAGGAGTATCGCAACGCTGCCGGCGACCTCGAGCTGCTGACAGTCACCCTGGTCGGCGGCACCCCGATTCTTCTGGGCGCCGTCGCCGAGGTCCGCGAGGTCGAGGGGCCGGCGGAGATCCGCCGCGCCGACGGCGCCCGGGTCGCCCGGATCACCGCCAACCTCGCCGGCCGGGACCTCGGGGCGGTCACCTCCGACCTCGAGGCCGCCCTGGCGGCCATGAGCTGGCCGGCGGGCTACGACTGGCGGCTCGGCGGCCAGCAGCAGGAGATGGAGACCTCCTTCGACTCGCTCAAGCTGGTGATGGCCCTGGCCGTGTTCATGGTCTACCTGGTCATGGCCTCCCAGTTCGAGAGCCTGCTCCACCCCTTCGTGATCCTCTTCTCGGTGCCCTTCGCGGTCATCGGCGTGCTCGGCGCCATGTGGCTGTTCGGCGTCACCCTGAGCGTCGTGTCCCTGATCGGCTGCGTGCTGCTCGCCGGCATCGTGGTCAACAACGCCATCGTCCTGGTCGACTACACCAACCAGCTGCGGCAGCGCGGCCTGGGCCGGCGCGAGGCGCTCCGTCAGGCCGCTGCCGTCCGCCTGCGCCCGATCCTCATGACCACCTCGACCACCGTGCTCGGCCTGCTGCCGATGGCGATCGGCCTCGGCGAGGGCGCCGAGCTGCGCACGCCGATGGCACTCACCGTCATCGGCGGGCTGATCACCTCGACCCTGCTCACCCTGCTCGTGGTGCCGGCGGTCTACCTGCTGCTCGACCGCAGGAAGTGACCCGTGCCCTCTGCTACCCTGAGAGCGCAGCCGGCGCCGATCGGCTGTCCCACCAGCGATGGACGCGCGCACTCTCGCCGACCACCTCGTCCAGCAGGGTCTGATCCGGCCTGCCGCCGTACAGGGTGCGCTCGCCGCCCTCGGCGAGACCGCCTCGCGGCTCGACACGGTGCTCCTCGACCGCGGCCTGCTCTCCGAGGAGGCGATGCTGGGGGCGCTCGGCAAGCTCCACTCGAGCCGCACCGCCGGCGCCGCCGATCTCGCCCTGGCGACCCCGGAGGTGGCCCGGCTGGTCCCACCGCGGGTCGCGGCGCGCTTCGAGATGGTGCCCTTCCGGCTCGACGGCAAGACCCTGCACGTCGCCTTCGCCGACCCGGGGGACCTCTTCGTCGAGGACGAGCTGGCCATCCTCACCGGCTGCATGGTGGTGAGCTACGCCGCGCTCGAGGTCCGGGTCTACCAGGCCCTCGACCGTCTCTATGGGGTCCAGTGCAGCCCGCAGCTCGCGTCGGTGGCCCGCCGGCTCGACGGCAGCCGGCCGCAGCGTCCGCCGTCCCCGGCTGCCGCGCTCCAGTCCGCCGCGACACCCCGAGCCGCGCCCGCGCAGCCGCCGCCGATCCCCTCGGCGCCGGCGCCGACCCCACGTCCGGCGTCCCCGGCCGAGCTCGAGATCAGCGCCGAGGACCTCGAGCTGTTCCCGTCCCTCGCTCGCCCGACCGAGATCGAGGCGGAGGACGCGGGCGCGATGCCGGTCGCCTCGTCGACGCCTCCACCGACGATCGTGCCCGCCCCGGCGACGGACGGAACGTCCGCTCCGGCGACGGCCCAGACCCACGTCCTTCCGGAGAGCGGCAGCGCCGAGGAGCGACTTGCCGCGGCCGCAGCCGCTCTCGAGGCGGCCCAGATGCGCGACGACGTCGCCGACGCGCTCCTCGACTTCTGCCGGCCCTACCTGAAACGCCGCCTCATCGCGGTGCTGCGCGGCCAGACCGTGGTCGGCTGGCGGGGAGAGGGCGAGGGCGTGGTCCGCGACGTCCTGCGAGCGATCTCCATCCCCCTGGACCAGCCGTCGGTGTTCATGGGCCTGGCCCAGGGTCAGGCCTTCTGGCTCGGCCCCCTGCCGCCGATGCCGCACAACCTCGACCTGGTGCTCGGTCTCGGCGGCGACGCCCCCAGGGAGTGTCTGATCCTGCCCATCGTCCTGCGCTCGAAGATCGTCTGCTTCCTGTATGGCGACAACGGCCCCGACCCGGTGCGCTCGGTGCCCCTGGCCGAGCTCCGTCGGCTGGTGGCCAAGGCCGGGGTCGCCTTCCAGGTCTACCTGCTGAAGAGCAAGATCCGCACCCTGTGACCCGCCACGGCCGCCGAACCGCCGCGGCGCCTCGCCGCCAACGGACGCACGCCGAGCTCATCGGCGCCGTCCCCGACCGTTCTTCCCGTCGGACGCTGCCCGCCGGCCTCGCGAACCTTTCGCCGACCGGCGCGTACTGGATCTCGAACAGGTGGAGCAAGGAGGACCCAAGGTGAAACCCCAGCACGTGACGCGGCTCGCCCTCGTCTGCCTCGCCCTCATGCCGCTCGCCGTCGTCGCCACCGACCTCGACGTCCCGGCCACCCCGACCACCATCGCAGCGCTGCCGGCTGCCTCCGGCGGCGTTCTCGCCCTCGACCTGAGGGGCGCCTTTGCCCTCGCCCTCGGACGCAACCTCGACCTCCAGGTCGGCCGTTACGACCTCGCCCTGGCCGACACCTCGATCGAGCAGAGCGGCGGCATCTTCGACCCCGAGCTGAACGCCGGCGTCGGCGGCGACTTCCGGCGGTCCCCGTCCGCCACCGTCCTCGAGGGCGCCGACGTGCCCGAGAGCCGCAACACCCGATTCAGCCTCGGCCTCGGCGCCCTGCTGCCGACCGGCGGCCAGGTGTCGCTCGGCGCCCAGACCGTGCGCTCGGAGACCAACTCCCAGTTCGCCTCCCTCAACCCGAGCTGGTCCTCGAGCCTGACCGCCTCCTTCCGCCAGCCGCTCCTCGAGGGCTTCGGCACCACCGTCACCCGCGCCGGCATCCTCATCGCCGAGAGCCGGCGCGACCAGACCGCAGCCGCGTTCGAGACGAGCGTGGTCGCCACCCTGCAGCAGGTCGAGAGCGCCTACTGGGACCTCGCCGCCGCCCGCGCCGCAATCTCGGTGCGCGAGCAGTCCCTGGCCTTGGCCGAGCGACTCCTTGACGAGACCCGCGAGCGGGTCAAGGTCGGCACCTCGGCGCCCATCGACCTGGTCCAGTCCGAGGCCGGCGTCGCCTCCCGGCGGCAGGCCCTGATCGTCGCCCGCAACAGCGCCGGCAACGCCGAGGACGCCCTCAAGGCCCTGCTCGGCTTCGACGACCCCGCCGAGTGGCTGGTGCCGATCGAGACCACCGAGGACTACGAGGCCGAGCGACTCTACCCCGAGCTCCGCCAGGCCATCGACACCGCCCTCGCCCGCCGGCCGGAGATCCGCCAACAGCAGGAGGCACTGTCGGCTCTCGAGCTCAACACCAAGCTCGCCCGCAATGCCACCCTGCCCTCCCTGAACCTGCGCGCCGGCTACGGCTACTCCGGCCTCGGCGGCACCCTGCAGAGCTTCCAGCCCCTGCCCGAGGCCAAGTCCGGCTTCAGCGACTCGGTGAGCCAGGTCGGAGCCTTCGACTTCCCCAACTGGAACCTCGGCCTCGAGCTCTCCCTGCCGATCACCAACACCGACGCCCGGGCCCGGCTCGCCGCCCGGCGCTTCGAGCACGACCAGGGCAAGGTCCGGCTGCGCGCCCTCGAGCAGTCGGTCATCCGCCAGGTCCGCATCGCAGTGCGGGCGCTGGAGGACGGCGCCGCCAACGTCGACGCCGCCCTCGCCTCCGAGCAACTCGCCGTGCGCAACCTCGAGGCCGAGCAGACCAAGTTCGCCAACGGGCTGTCGACCAACTTCCAGGTGCTGCAGATCCAGGACGACCTCGCAGCCGCCCGGCTCAGCCTCATCCAGGCCTACCTCGGCTACCGCCAGGCCCTCGCCAGCTACCTCGTCGCCACCGGCACCCTGCTCGAGGGCCACCACATCACCATCGCCGACCCCGGCGCCCCCGACGCCCCCTTCGACTACTGGAAGGACGTCCGCTGGCTGCAGTTCACCGACCTCCGCGATGCCGCGGCCCGGGTGGACCACCCCGCGAAGGCGGTCGGCGAAGGCTCCTAGCTCACGCCTGCGCCGCACCGGCGAGACCTCGTCGACCGGGACGTCACGGCGGCAGGCGCTTCCACGATCGTCCCCGGCGCCGGCGAGCCGCCGGCGCCACAACTCGCCCCGTCGTCCCCGATGTCCGCGTGCCGCATTGTGGCGCCGGCGTCTCGCCGGCGTCGGGGACGATGCGGCGTGGCACGATCGCGGGCTCGGGGGAGGGCTGGTAGAATCCACGCGGTCATTCCCGGAGGACGTTCATGCCCGAGGTCTTCGAGCTGGTCCGGCAGATGGTGCGCGAGCCGGCGTTTCCCAACCTGCACGCGGTGGTGGTGCACTTCCCGGTTGCCCTGCTGGTCACCGCGACCCTGCTCGACCTCGCCTGCCTGGCGGCGCGGCGGGCGACCTGGCTCGACCGCGCCGCGACCACGCTGTATGTGCTCGGGACGACCGCCGCCGGCCTTGCCTTCCTCACCGGCAACGCCGCCGCCGGCGACCTCTGGTCGGTCTCGGCCGAGACCCAGCGGGTGATGGCCGACCACCGGAGCATGGCCCTGCTCACCCTCGCCGCCTTTGCCGCCATCGCGGTGCTGCGCCTCGCGGTCAGCCACCTCGGCCGCAAGGACAAGCGCATCAGCTTCGGCTTCTTCCGCCTGCTCGCCCTGGGCGCCGCCCTCGCCGCCCAGCTTCTGCTCGGCGCCACCGCCCACCTCGGCGGCAGTTTGGTCTACCGCCACGGCGTCGCCGTCGGGCCCCTGGTGTCCGCCGCCGATCCCGTCGACGAGCTGGAGCCGTGAGGCGCAGCGCCCTGGACACGCTGCCGGGCTGAGAGCTTGTTCGAGAATCGGCGCTGTGGCCACAGGCCGGCTCACAAACCATTAAAAAATAATTGTTTAACGATGCTGCAAGGATCGCAGAAGGCGGGCTGTTCACACGCTCTGAGCCGGCGCACCGCCCGGCCGGGGCCGGATCCTGGCAGGTCCTGCGCCCGCCGAGCAGACAGGCCGTCGCACCAGCCGAGCTTGACCGGGTAGCTCGTGGTCGCCGACAGGCCGTCGCACCAGCCGAGCTTGTCCGGGTAGCTCGTGGTCGGTCGACAGCCCGCACTCCACCCCCCTCGGGCGCGTTTCGCGAGCGTCGGCGGTGCGCTCGTCTCCGATCCGCGCCGCGAATCGGCGGCGCCCGGACGTTGCCTTCGCGCGCCGGCGGGGGCACAATGCCCCTCACCCGCCTCCGCGGGATGACGCCAAGGAGGAGCCATGAAGGTCCACGAGTATCAGGGCAAGGAGATCCTGGCGAGGTACGGCGTGGCCGTGCCCCGGGGCATCCTGGTCACCGAGGCCTCGGCAGCCCGCGCCGCCGCCCAGGAGCTCGGCGGCCGCGTCGTCGTCAAGGCCCAGATCCACGCCGGCGGCCGCGGCAAGGGCGGCGGCGTCAAGCTCGCCGACTCGCCCGACGAGGCGGTCGAGCTCGCCGGGAAGATCCTCGGCATGACGCTCATCACCAAGCAGACCGGCCCCGAGGGCCGCCTGGTCCGCCGGGTGCTGATCGAGGAGGCCCTGCCCATCGAGAAGGAGCTCTACCTGGGCATCGTGCTCGACCGCGGCGAGGGCTTCCCGGTGATGATGGCCTCGCGCTTCGGCGGCATGGAGATCGAGGAGGTCGCGGCCTCCAACCCCGAAGCGATCCTCAAGGCCCACTTCGACCCCGACGTCGGCCTCCATCCCTACCTTGCCCGCCAGCTCGCCTTCGGCCTCGGCCTGGAGGGCCAGGCATTCAAGGCCGGGCTCAAGTTCATGCACGCCCTGGCCCGGGCCTACGGCGACACCGACGCCTCGCTGGCCGAGATCAACCCGCTGATCACCACCACCGACGGCCGGGTGCTGGCGCTCGACGCCAAGCTCGGCTTCGACGACAACGCGCTGTACCGCCACCCGGACATCGTCGAGATGCGCGACCTCGACGAGGAGGACGCGCTCGAGGTCGAGGCCTCGAAGTACGACCTCAACTACATCAAGCTCGACGGCA
>CAZKKP010000146.1:0-8648 GCA_964553295.1 uncultured Thermoanaerobaculia bacterium
GCATCGCCAAGCTCCTGACCGGCGCCCCCGACCCCATCGTCCTCAACAGCCTCCTCACCTACACCGTCACCGCCACCAACACCGGCAACATGACCCTCACCAACGTCGTGGTCAGCGACCCCATGCTGACCCCCAGCTCCGTCATCTGCCCGAGCGTGGCGCCGGGTGGCGTCTGCGTGCTGGTCGGCGCCTACGAGGTGGAGCAGGCTGACGTGGACGCCGGCGAGATCGTCAACACCGCCACCGCCGACAGCGACCAGACCGGCGAGGTCTCGGACACCCTCGTCACACCGATCGCCCGGAACCCGGATCTCTCCCTGGTCAAGTCGTCTCCGGTCGGCACCCTGGCGGCAGGAGAGATCATCACCTACACCGTCACCGCCACCAATACCGGCAACGTGACCCTCACCAACGTCGTGGTCAGCGACGCCATGCTGACCCCGGATTCCATCACCTGCCCGAGCGTGGCGCCGGGCGGCGCCTGCGTGCTCGTCGGCGCCTACGAGGTGGAGCAGACGGACGTGGACGCCGGCGAGATCGTCAACACCGCCACCGCCGACAGCGACCAGACCGAGGAGGTCGAGGCTCCCGTCATCACCCCGATCCCGCCGAACCCTGGAGTGCTCCTGACCAAGGTGGCCGAGCTCGACGACGCCGACGGCAACGGCATCGGTGACGAGGGGGAGACCGTCAACTACACCCTCACCGCCTCGAATACCGGCAACGTCACCCTCAGCGACGTCGTCATCACCGATCCGCTGCTCGGAACGCTTTCCTGCACCCCGGCGCAGCCGGCGACTCTGGCCCCCGGGGAGCAGCTCGTGTGTTCCGGAAGCTACACCATCACCGCCGACGACATGAGTCTCGGAGATCCGATCGTCAACCTCGCCAGCGTCACCGGAAACCCGCCAAGCGGCCCGCCGGTGGAGGATGACGACTCGACCTCGACTCCGATCACGGTCTTCGCCGATCTCGCGCTGACCAAGACCGGCCCGAGCGAGGTGCTCCCCGGCGGTGTCATCACCTGGGCCCTGCTCATCGCCAACAACGGCCCCGCGGCCGCGGACGGCGCCACCTTCGTCGACTCGCTACCCGCCGGTGTCGGCAACGTCGCCGCGAGCTGTGGATCCCCGCAGGGCGGTGCGGCGTGCGGCCCCGTCGACGTCGTCGGCAGCACCGTCTCCGGCACCATCCCGGTCTTCCCGGCGGGCGGCAGCGTGACCATCACCATCACCGCAACCGCGCCCCTGTACCCGACGGCTCTGGTCAACTCCGCCTCCGTGGCGGCGCCGCCGGGCGTCGTCGACCCGGTCGAGCCCAACAACGACGACAGCGTCGAGGTCAGCGTTCGAGGGGAGGCGATCCCGGTCTCGGGTCCCGTCGGCTCGGCCGTCATGGTCGTGCTGATCCTGGTGCTCGGCTTCTTCGTGCTGCGCTTCGGCGGTCGCTGACGCGCCGCCGGACACGCCCCCATTCTTGACGCAGCCCGGGGACCCCTCCCCGGGCTGCGCCGCGCAGCGTGGACCGTGGCCGGGCGCGAGCTCTCATGACGGTCGAGGAGCACATCCGAACAGCAAACGGCCCGCGCCGGGGCGCGGGCCGTGAGGAGTCGGAGGTGCTCGCGGGCTACGACCGCGGGTGGGTGATCTGGGCCTGGGCGGCGGCCAGGCGGGCGATGGGGACGCGGAAGGGGGAGCAGCTGACGTAGTCCATGCCGACCATGTGGCAGAACTCCACCGAGCTCGGGTCGCCGCCATGCTCGCCGCAGATGCCGACCTTGAGGTTCGGGCGGGTGGCGCGGCCCTTTTCGATGCCGGTCTTCACCAGCACGCCGACCGAGTCGCGGTCGAGCACCTGGAAGGGGTCCACCGGCAGGATGTCGCGGTCGAGGTACTCGCCGAGGAAGCCGCCGATGTCGTCCCGGGAGAAGCCGAAGGTCATCTGGGTCAGGTCGTTGGTGCCGTAGCTGAAGAACTCCGCGGTCTTCGCCATCTCGTCGGCGGTGAGCGCGGCCCGCGGGATCTCGATCATGGTGCCGTAGAGGTGGTCGATCTTCTCCACCTTGTGCTTGGCGCAGAGGTCGGCGTGGACCTGTCTGGCGAGCCCGAGCTGGTGGTCGAGCTCGGCCTTCATGCCGGTCACCGGGACCATGATCTCCGGATTGCAGCACTTGCCCTCGGCGCGCAGCTCCTGGGCCGCCTCGAGGATGGCGCGGAACTGCATCTGGGAGATCTCCGGGAAGGTGACGCCGAGGCGGACGCCCCGGTGCCCCATCATCGGGTTCATCTCGTGCAGCTCCTCGGCCCGCTTGTCCAGATCGGCAGTGGTCACGCCCAGGGCCGCGGCGAGCCTCGTCCTCTCCTCGGCGCTCTGGGGCACGAACTCATGCAGCGGTGGGTCGAGCAGGCGGATGGTCACCGGCCGCTCTCCCATCACCGCCATGGTCGCCTTCATGTCGCGCTTGACGAACGGGAAGAGCTCGTCGAGGGCAGCCCGGCGGGCGGTCTCGGACCCCGACATGATCATCTTGCGCAGGATGAACAGCGGCTCCTCGGAGCCCTTGCCGTAGAACATGTGCTCGGTGCGGAACAGGCCGATGCCCTCGGCGCCGAACTCGATCGCCTGGCGAGCGTCGTCCGGGGTGTCGGCGTTGGTCCGCACCTTCATCACCCGGACGGCGTCGGCCAGCTTCATGAACTCCTGGAAGCGCGGGTTCTCGGTGGCGTCGATCATCGGCAGCTCGCCCGAGTAGACCAGGCCGCGGGTGCCGTTCAGGGTGACGGTGTCGCCTTCTGAGAGCACCGTGCCGTCGACCTTGATGGTCTTGCCGTGGACGTCGATCGCCAGCGCGCCGGCGCCGACGATGCAGCACTTGCCCCAGCCCCGGGCAACCAGCGCCGCATGGGAGGTCATGCCGCCGCGGCCGGTGAGGATGCCCACCGCCGCCCGCATGCCCTCGACATCCTCGGGGTTGGTCTCCTCGCGGACCAGGATCACGGTCTCGCCGCGCTTGACCCAGGCGACCGCGTCGGCGGCGGAGAAGACGATCCGGCCGACGGCGCCGCCGGGACCGGCGGGCAGGCCCTTGGCAAGGGGCTTCACCTTCTTCTCGGCGGCCGGGTCGACCAGCGGGTGCAACAGCTCGTCGAGCTGCGCCGGCTTGACCCGCATGACCGCGGTGCGGTTGTCGATCCGGCCCTCCGACAGCATGTCCATGGCCATGTTGAGCGCAGCGGTGCCGGTGCGCTTGCCGACCCGGGTCTGGAGCATCCACAGGCGCCCCTCCTGGATCGTGAACTCGATGTCCTGCATGTCCTTGTAGTGGCTCTCGAGGCGGTCGCGGATGGCGTGCAGCTCGCGGTAGACCCCGGCCATCGCGGCCTCCAGGGACGGCAGATGCTCGTTCTGCTCGTTCTTGGTCGCCTCGTTGAGCGGGTTCGGGTTGCGGATGCCGGCGACCACGTCCTCGCCCTGGGCATTCGGCAGCCACTCGCCGTAGAACTTGGCGTCGCCGGTCGCCGGGTTGCGGGTGAAGGCGACGCCGGTCGCCGAGCTGTCGCCCATGTTGCCGAAGACCATCGCCTGGACGTTGACCGCGGTGCCCCACTCGTCCGGGATGCCCTCGATGCGCCGGTAGGACACCGCGCGCTTGCCGTTCCACGACGCGAAGACGGCGCCGATGCCGCCCCACAGCTGCTCCCGCGGGTCGTCTGGGAAGTCCTTACCCAGGACCTCGCGCACCTTGGCCTTGAAGCGCTCGACGAGCTCCTTGAGGTCGTCGGCGGGGATGTCGGCGTCGGACGCGCAGCCCCTGCGTTTCTTGACCTCCTCGAGCATGCGGTCGAGCTGGTGGCGGATGCCCATGCCCTCGGCCGGCTCGACCCCCGCCGCCTTCTCCATGACCACGTCGGAGTACATCATGATCAGCCGGCGGTAGGCGTCGTAGACGAAGCGGGCGTTGCCGGTCTTCTCGATCAGGCCCGGTATCGTCGCCGAGCACAGGCCGACGTTAAGCACGGTCTCCATCATGCCGGGCATCGACGAGCGGGCGCCGGAGCGCACCGAGACCAGCAGCGGGTCGGCGGGGTCGCCGAACTTCGCGCCCATGACCTGCTCGACCTTCAAGAGCGCGGCCTCGACCTCGGCGTCGAGGGTCGCGGGGTAGCTCCGGCCGTGGTCCTGGTAGTAGGTGCAGACCTCGGTGGTGATGGTGAAGCCGGCCGGCACCGGGATGCCCAGGCTCGCCATCTCCGCCAGGTTCGCGCCCTTGCCGCCGAGCAGGTTCTTCATGTCGGCCCGGCCGTCGGCGGCGCCGCCGCCGAACGAGTAGACGTTCTTGTCAGCACTCATCAGTCGCCTCCTTCTATCTGCAGCTTCGAGAGATCCGCCAGGTCCATGAAGTCCCGGCCCAGTCGTTTCAAGAGCGCGATCCGGTTCGCCCGGACGCGGGGGTCATCGGCCATCACCAGCACCTCGACGAAGAAGCGGTCGAGGGTGTCGGCGATCGGCTCCATCGCCCGGAAGGCCTCGTCGACCCGATGCGCCGGCAGCAGCTCGGCGAGCCGGCTGTGAAAGTCGACGATGGAGCGGTGCAGCTCGCCCTCGGCCTCGTGCTCGAAGAGCGTCGGCTCGACCTCGCTTTCAGGCTGGCCGTCGGTGATGTTGCGCACCCGCTTGAAGGCCAGGGAGAGCGCCCGGAAGCGGTCGCTCACCCGGGCCTTCTCGAGAGCGGTGGCGCGCACCACGAGCTGCGGCAGGCGCATCCAGCCGGCGGCCATCACCGCCTCGGCGGTGTCGCCGGAGACCCCGGCAACCTCCATCAGGTAGCGGCGGACGCGGTCGGCGAGGAACTCCTCGAGGGCCGCCACGACCTCACTCTCGGCCGCCCCGCTGAGGTTGGCGACCAGGTGCGCGGCGTGCTCGACGAGATCTCCCAGCGCGACGTCCCAGCCCGACTCCACGACGATCCGGACCAGGCCCTGGCCGGCGCGGCGCAGGCCGAAGGGGTCCTTGGAGCCGGTCGGCCGCTCGCCGGCGGCGAACAGCGCCGCGAGGGTGTCGAGTCGGTCGGCGGCGCCGATCAGTCGGCCGAGGCCCGAGCTCGGCAGCCGGCCCTCGAAGCCGACCGGAGTGTAGTGGTCGCGGACCGCCGTCCACACCTCCTCGCTCGACCCCTCCAGGCGGAGGTAGTGGCCGCCCATGACGCCCTGGAGCTCGGGAAACTCCCCGACCATGTGGCTCGCCAGGTCGGCCTTGGCGAGTCGGGCGACGTGGCTCGTCTCGTCCCCGTCCACCGCCGCCCCGACGCTGTCCGCGAGCAGCCACGCCAGGGCGCCGACCCGCGTCGCCTTGGCGCCGAGGGAGCCCATCACCCGGTGCCACTCGATGCGGTCGAGGGCGGGCAGCAGATCGGCGAGGCGCCGCTTGCGGTCCTCGGCGAAGAAGAAGGCGGCGTCGGCCAGGCGGGCGCCGATCACCCACTCGTTGCCCTGGCGGATCAGACCTTCGGGGTCGTCGCGACGGTCGACCACGGTGAGGAAACGCGGCTGCAACCGACCGTCGGCATCCTCGAGGACGAGGCACTTCTGGTGGTGGCGCAGGGTGGTGACCACGACCTCTCGGGGCAGCTCGAGGAAGCGGTCGGCGATCGCCCCGGTGGCCAGGCCCGGGTACTCGACCAGCTCGACGTGCTCCGCCACCAGGCCGGGGTCCGGGTGGACCGCCAGGCCGCCGGCGGCGGCGATCGTCGCGGCGGTGCGCTCCAGGATCTCGCGACGCTCCTCGGGATCGACCAGCACCGAACGTGACCGCAGCGCCTCGACGTAGTCGTCGGCGCTCGCCAGGTCGAAGGGCGCAGGCTGATGCACCCGATGGCCGGTCGTGGTCCGGCCGCTCGCGAGGCCGAAGAGCTCGAGCGGGACCACCTCGGCGGCGAAGAGAGCGACCACGCCGTGCACCGGGCGGACGAACAGGTGCTCCCCGAGCCCCCAACGCATCATCTTGGGGAACCTGAGCTTCGCGACCAGGGCCGGGACCAGCTCGGCGAACAGCTCCGCCGTCGCCCGGCCCGGGTGGGTGACGGTCGCCGCCAGGTACTCGCCCTTGTCGGTCGACGCCCGGCCGACCGCAGCGACAGACATGCCAACCTTGGCGGCGAAGCCCTCGGCGGCCTTGGTCGGGGCGCCGTCCGGGGTGAAGGCGACCCGGGCCGGCGGCCCGAGAACCTGCTCGGTCCGATCGGGCTGCCGCTCGGCCAGGCCGCCGACGAGCAGGACGAGGCGGCGGCTGGTCGACAGGGCCGTCACGGTCGCGCCGCCGAGGCCGAGCTCGGCGAGGTGCCGGGTCGCCAGCTCCACCAGCTGCCGGCGGGCGCCGGGCAGGGCGTTGGCCGGGATCTCCTCGCAGCGCAGCTCGACGAGGAAGGTCGCCATCAGGCACCCCCCTGTCCGGCCAGGGCGTTGCCGAGGGGCCAGCCCATGCTCTCCCGCTGGATCACGTAGGCCTTGGCGGCGCGGATGGCGTTCCGGCGAACGCGGGCGATGAGACCAACCCGCTCGGTCACCGACACCGCGCCGCGGGCGTCCATGAGGTTGAACAGGTGCGAGGTCTTGAGCGTCGCCTCCAGCGCCGGAATCACCAGCGGCGGCTCGTTCTCCAGGCAGCGCACGGCCTCGCGCTCCCAGTCCTCGAAGTGGCGTCGGAGCATGTCGACGTCGGCGACCTCGAAGCCGAAGGCCGAGGCCTCGCGCTCGTCGGAGAAGCGCACCTGGCCGTAGGCGATGCCGCCGCCCCACTCGATGTCGTAGATCGAGTCCTTGCGCTGCAGGAACATCGCGAGCCGCTCGAGGCCGTAGGTCAGCTCGGCCGAGATCGGCGCCAGCTCGACGCCGCCGGCCTGCTGGAAGTAGGTGAACTGGGTGATCTCCATGCCGTCGAGCATCACCTGCCAGCCGACGCCCCAGGCGCCGAGGGTCGGCGCCTCCCAGTTGTCCTCCTCGAAGCGGATGTCGTGCACCCCGGGGTCGATGCCCAGCGCTTCCAGGGACCTCAGGTAGAGCTGCTGGACATCCGCCGGCGACGGCTTGAGGACCACCTGGAGCTGCAGGTGGCGACCGAGCCGGAAGGGGTTCTCACCGTAGCGGGCGTCGGCCGGCCGGCGCGAGGGCTGGACGTATGCGACCCGGTAGGGCTCGGGCCCGAGCACCCTGAGGAAGGTCTCCGGGTGCATGGTGCCGGCGCCGACCTCGAGGTCGTAGGGCTGCTGCACGATGCAGCCGCAGTCGGCCCAGTACCGCTGCAGGTTGAGAATCAGAGTCTGCAGATCCACGACGTCGGCTCCCCCAAACGAACGCGAAGGATACCACGTGTGGGCGAGCCGCGGGGATCTCCACCGGGCATCCTGCCGGGTCGTCGTCGTGCTCACCGATCCCGCCAGAAGCGCTTTATAAGAGGCGTCGTGAAAAAATTCACTTGACGCTTGACCTGGCTGAACGTATGTTCTCCACGACCAGCGAGCCCGCCCCCCCGAGGAGCGGGTCGCGGTCGGGAGGGCGACCTCGATGTACTTCATGGCCCCACCCCAGCCGCCGTCGGACGACCGCCGCTGGAAGATGGTCATCGCCACCATGCGGCGTCACGGCTACCGACCGGACGCCCTGATCGAGACCCTGCACACGGTGCAGGAGAGCTTCGGCTTCCTCGAGCCGAAGGCGCTGGGCTTCGTCGGCCGCAGCCTCCGGGTGCCCCTGTCTCGGGTCCAGGGTGTTGCGACCTTCTACCACTTCTTCTCCCTCGAAGCGCCCGGCGACCACACCTGCATCCTGTGTACGGGTACCGCCTGCTACATCAAAGGCGTTCCCGGAATCGTGGAGGCGATCCGCGGGGAGTTCGGCATCGGCCCGGGAGAGATCACCGCGGACCGCCGGCTGTCGGTGAGCGCCGCGCGCTGTCTCGGCGCCTGCGGCCACGCGCCGGTGGCGGTGGTCGACAGCCGCCTCGAGGGCCGCCTGTCGGCGGCCGGCCTGGTGGAAGCGCTGCGGAGGGTGGTGAACCATGGCGACGATTGAGGCTCTCGAGCGGATGGCCGAGGACGAGCGGGCACGGCGTGCCGCGCTCTGCCACCGGTTGCTCGTGTGCACCGCGTCCGGCTGCCCGTCCGGAAGGGTGGTCCTCGAGACCCTCCGAGCCGCCGTCGAGGCGGCCGGCCGGGCCACCGAGGTCGAGGTGGCGGGCGTCGGCTGCATGGGCCTGTGCGCCGAAGGCACCCTGGTCGCCGTGGAGCCCGAGGGAGTGCTCTACGGCAGGGTCACGGCGGACGATGCCGCCGAGGTGGTGGCGAGCCTCGGAGGGGCGCCGGTGGACAGGCTGCAGCTCGATCTCGCGCAGCCCTTCTTCGCCCGTCAGACGAAGATCGTCCTCGGCAACTCGGGTCTGGTCGACCCCGAGAGGATCCAGGACTACGTGCTGCGCGACGGCTACCAGGCCCTGGTGCGGGCCCTGACCGAGATGTCGCCTCACGAGGTGATCGAGCAGGTCACCCGCTCCGGTCTCCGCGGCCGCGGTGGAGGCGGATACCCGACCGGGCTGAAATGGACCACGGTCGCCAAGTCCGAGGGTCCCGAGAAGTTCGTCGTGTGCAACGCCGACGA
>CAZKKP010000147.1:0-8634 GCA_964553295.1 uncultured Thermoanaerobaculia bacterium
TGCTCGGGCTGGCGCTGGCCCTGTCGGCCACGGGGGCGGTGCGGCGGCTGGCGGTGGCGGCGGCGGTGTTCTACGTAGCCCACCACATCGTGGTGAAGACCAACCTGTTCCTGGTCTCGGGCTTGATCCGGCGTCTTCGTGGCACCGAGGACCTCGGGCCGTTGGGCGGGCTGGCTTCGGCACGACCGTGGCTCGCGCTGCTGTTCGCCGTGCCCGCAGCGAGCCTCGCGGGCATCCCGCCGTTGTCCGGGTTCTGGGCCAAGCTCGGAGTGGTCCGCGCCGGCCTGGAGGCGGGGGCCTGGTGGTGGGTCGGAGCGGCGCTGGCGGCCGGGTTGCTGACGCTGGTCAGCATGGCCAAGATCTGGAACGAGGCCTTCTGGAAGGCGCCGCCGGCGCCCGGTGAGCCGTCCGGCGCCGTGCCGCTGGTGATGGTCGCGCCGGTGGTCGTGCTGGCCGCGCTGACGGTGGCGATCGGTCTCGCGCCGGAGCCTCTGATGGCCTTCGCCGGCCGGGCGGCCGACTCCATCCTCGACCCCGCGGCCTACCGGGCGGCGGTCGGCCTCGCGACAGGGGGCGGTGAATGACCTTATTCGGGCTCAATCTGCTGCTGGCGTTGTTCTGGGCGGCGGTTGCCGGCGAGATCGACGTCGCCAACATCCTGGTCGGCTTCGTGGTCGGCCACGCGGTGCTGTGGCTGGCCCGGCCGCTGCTGCCGACGACCACCTACTTCGCCAAGGTGCCGCTGGCGATTCGCTTCTTCGTCTTCTTCCTGTGGGAGCTGCTGCTGGCCAACCTGCGCGTCGCCTGGGACGTGCTGACGCCGAAGGCGTACCGACGCCCCGGGGTGGTGGCGGTGCCCTTGGACGCGAAGACCGATGCCGAGATCACCCTGCTCGCCAACCTGGTGACCCTCACGCCCGGATCCCTGAGCCTGGACGTCTCGCCGGATCGCCGGACCCTCTTCGTCCACGCCATGTTCGTCGACGACCCCGAGGAGTTCCGCCGGGACATCAAGCAGGGCTTCGAGCGGCGAGTGCTGGAGCTCCTGCGATGACGCCCGGGCAGGAGACCGTGCTGCTGGCGCTGCTCGGGCTGCTCGCGGCGTCCGCGGTGCTCGCCTTCGTGCGACTGGTGCTCGGAGGGAGCCTGCCGGACCGGGTCGTCGCCCTCGACCTGGTGGCCGCGGTCGGCGTCGCCACCTGCGGCGTCTACGCCGTTCTCCGTGGCCGTACGGTCTTCCTCGACGTGGCCATGCTGCTCGCCCTGATCAGCTTCATCGGCACGGTGGCGTTTGCGCGCTACCTGGAGTGGAGGGGGCGATGATGACCCACGTGGTGCTCGCCCTCGCCGCGCTCGGGACGGCGCTGATGCTCGTCGCCGGGCTCGGACTGGTCCGGATGCCGGATCTGCCGACTCGCATGCATGCGTCGTCGAAGGCGGGGACCCTCGGCGCCGCCCTGGTCATGGTGGCGGTGGCCGTCCATTTCGGCGGCGGGGTCGCGGTGCGGGCGCTGCTCGTCAGCCTGTTCCTCTTCCTGACCGCACCGGTGGCGTCGCACCTCCTGGCCCGGGCGGCCTACCGCGGCGGGGTCCCCCTGTCCGACGAGACGGTGATCGACGAACTCGGACGGCAGACTCCCGAGAGTTCGGTGGCGCCTCGAGAATGAACCCATTTCGGGCCTTGCGCCGGCTCTCCTGGGGCTCTCCTGGGGCGATGGCGGCCAACGCCGCGGCGCGGGTCGCCCTGGACGTGGCAGGACCTTCGTGCCCCGGTCACCCGCCCGAGAAGTCGTCCTCGGCCTCGGCGCAGGGTGGGGTGTCGTCCTCGAGGTCGTCGAGGAAGCCTGGGGGCAGGACCACCTTCTGGGTGCCGCCCCTCTTGCCGCGGCGAAACTCGTGGGCGTTTTCCGGCGACGGCTCGTCGCGGTCGATGTCGGCCAGTGCGACCTCGAGCTCATCGAGGGAGACGACCCGCATCAGACGCTCGCGAAGGGCGGAGGAGCCGTGGAAGCCACGGGTGTACCAGCCGGCGTGCTTGCGGAAGGCGAGCATGGACATGCGCTCGTTGTCGAACCACTCGACCAGCATGCGGGCGTGGTCGACCATGATGTCGGCGACCTCGCCGAAGGTGGGCGGCGTCTGCAGCGGGCGGCCGGCAAGGGCGTCGGCGAGGTCGCGGAACAGCCACGGCCGGCCGAGACAGCCGCGGCCGATGGCGACGCCGTCGCAGCCGGTCTCGGCGAGCATGCGCAGAGCGTCCGCCGCGCACCAGATATCGCCGTTGCCGAGCACCGGGACCGAAATCAGGCTCTTGAGCTCGGCGATCGCCGGCCAGTGGGCCTGGCCGTCGTAGAGCTGGGCGGCGGTGCGGGCGTGCAGGGTGACCGCGGCGCAGCCCTCCTCCTGGGCGATTCGTCCGGCGTCCCGGAAGGTGGTCAGGCGACCGTCGACGCCGATCCGGAACTTGATCGTCACCGGCACCGCGCCGGCGCCCTGCACGGCGGCGCGGACGATGTTGGCGAGCAGCCGGGGCTTGGCCGGGATGGCGGCGCCACCACCGCGGCGCGTCACCTTGCGCACCGGGCAGCCGAAGTTCATGTCGAGGTGGTCGACCCGACCCTCGCCGACCAGCCAGCGCACCGCCTCGCCGACGTAGTAGGGGTCGACGCCGTACAGCTGCAGGCTGCGGGGCGACTCGTCGGGTCCGAAGTCGGCGAGCTTGCGCGCCTTGCGCGCCCCCTCGACGAGCGGACGGGCGGTGATCATCTCGCTGACGTACAGCCCGGCCCCGAAGCGTCGACACAGCCGCCGGAAGGGGTAGTTGGTCACGCCGGCCATCGGGGCGAGCACCACCGGCGGGTCGACCACGAGCGGGCCGAGGCGGACCGGTGTGACGGGGTTGCAGGGCTGCTCGGCGTCCATGGGAGGGAGAGGATACCAAGGTGCGGTCTGGCCGGGGTTCCTTCCGGTGTCGGCGGCCTCAAAGGTGGCGCCCGGAGATCCGGGGCGGGTACAATCGCGGCAGCACCCGCAGAGGACACGACCGAGCCAGGGGCGCGGCGGCGTCCGTTCGGAGTCACACGATGGAAGCGCTTCGGGAGTTCCTCGAGTTCATCGAGTCGTCGCGGCCGCAGCCGGCGCAGGAGCTCCTCCGCCGGGTTCTGCTCAAGAGCCGCCAGCTGACGGGCGCCGAGGCCGGGACGGTGTTTCTCGTGCGCGGGGCCGGCGTCCACCGGCGACTCGAGGCCGCGAGCGTGCAGAACGACGTGGTCAGGCTGCAGACCCGGGATTTCGTGGTGCCGGTGTCACGCTCGTCGATCGCCGGCTTCACCGCCATCACCGGCAACACGGTCTTCGTCGACGACCTGTACGCGATCGGCGACGAGGTGCCCTACAGCTTCGACCCGAGCTTCGACCGGGCCTGCGGCTACCGCAGCCGGTCGGTGCTGTCGTTCCCCCTGCTCAACTACTCGCGCCGGGTGATCGGCGTGGTGCAGCTGATCAACCGCCGGGTGGCCGGCGTCCCCGAGCCGCTGCCCTTCGCGCCGGAGCAGGCCGACCTGATCGTGCCCTTCAACCACATCGTCGGCAACGCGGTCGAGCGGGCCGACATGCTCGAGCGGATCCGACGCAAGAACGTCAGCCTGCGCGAGCGCAACCGGGTGCTCAAGCAGCAGCGTGAGCGGATCGCCGCGCTCCAGCTCGAGACCGAGGACGCCTTCCAGCTGTCGATCCACCTGCTCGCCCGGGCGGCGGAGATCCACGACGAGAACACCGCCCACCATGTCGAGCGGGTGAACGAGTACTCCTGGGTGCTCGCCACGGCGGTCGGCATGCCGCAGCGGTTCTGCGACGAGATCCGCTACTCGGCGCAGCTCCACGACGTCGGCAAGATGAGCGTCAACGTCGCCATTCTGCGCAAGACCGGGCCGCTCGACGACGACGAGCGTACCGAGATGATGCGCCATCCCGAGTACGGCCACGAGATCCTGGCGGCCTCCGAGCGCCTCGGTCTGGCCGCCGAGATCGCCCTCAACCACCACGAGAAGTGGGACGGATCCGGCTATCCCAGCGGCCGGTGTGGACCGGAGATCCCGATCTCGGCGCGGATCGTTGCGATCGCCGACATCTACGACGCGCTGCGCTCGCCGCGACCCTACAAGCCGGGGTTCACCCACGAGCACGCCCGGCAGGTGATGCTCGACGGGGATCACCGCATGGACCCGCGGACCCACTTCGACCCCCGCCTGCTCGATCTCTTCGACCGCGACCACGCGGCCTTCGCCGAGATCTACGACCGTCTGGCGGGTTGACGCCCCGAGCAGTGCCAGCGCCGCTGCCGTCGCCCTGTGTCCCTTCCCTCTGCCACTGCCCCCGTGCCGCTGCCTCTGTCCCTGCCGCTGCCCCTGCCGCTGTCGCTGTGGCTGCGACCAGGGGTGGTGGCTGCATGGGGGGTGCCCGCGGTGGGGGGTTGTTGTTTGTGGGTTGTCGCTTGCGGGTGTGGGTTCGGGCTCGGGAACAACGGTTCACGATTCCAGCAGGACGAGGGGTCTGACACGGCGACAGCGATCTGGCCCGCCGCCCGCTGCCGGGATGCCGGGTGCTGTCGTGCCTTTCCGGGTTGGCGGCGCCGGTTCGCAGCGCCGGGGTGTGCCGGCGGGACGCCGGCACGACAATTTCTGCGGGACGCCGGCACCACGAATCCGGTCGCGCTGCGTCCCGCGAAATCGACCGGCGGATTGTAGAGCCGGCGTCTCGCCGGCTTCGGGGACGACCGAGCAGGCGCCGGGCGTCGGCGCCCGCGCCATGACGGGCCCCGCGACAGCACCGCGCGACAGGGGTGGCGGCGGGGGCAGAGGGCAGCGGCGGGTTCGACGACGGGGGTGCTGGGAGGACGCACCGTCACTTCCCCGTCGTGCACGGGCGGGTCGTGAGGCTGACATCCGACACCCAACACCCAACACCCAACAGCTAACAGCCGACAGCTGACAGCTGATAGCTGCCCCCCCCGACACCCGACACCCAACAGCCAACAGCCGACAGCCGACAGCCGACTGCTGACAGCTGACAGCTGCCCCCCGACAGCTGATAGCCGCCCCCGGACAGCCGACCTCCGGCCGCTACGTCGCCTTCCGGCGGCGGGGGGGGCGTTGTGGTCTGCTGCCGCCGCCGGCGGCGACCTTGGCGGCCCGGGCCTCGAGCAGCTCGACAGCGCGCTCGACGGTGAGGGCTGCCGGGTCCTCCTTCTTGGGGATGGTAGCGTTGAGCGTTCCGTCGGTGACGTAGGGGCCAAAGCGCCCGGTCCTGACCTGCAGGGCCGCTCCGGTTGCCGGGTGCGGGCCGAGCTCGCCGATGACCGCGGGCTGGGCGCCCCGGCCGCGTGGCTTGGGCCGGCGGAAGAGCTCGACGGCCTCGTCGAGGGTCACGGTCGCCAGGCGGTCCTGGCTGCCCAGGCTGCGTGTCTCCTCGCCCATCTTGAGATAGGGCCCGAAACGACCGTCCTGGGCGATGATCGGAGCGCCGGTGTCGGGGTGGCGGCCGATCTCCCGCGGAAAGGACAGCAGCAGGAGGGCCGTCTCGAGATCGACGGCGGCGGGGTCCATGCCCTTCCACAGGCTGGCCATCTTCGGTTTGCCGCCCTTCTTGAGGGCGCCGCCGTTGCCGCGCTCGGCGTCCCCGAGTTGGACGTAGGGTCCGAAGCGGCCGTCCTTCAGGTAGACCGGCTTGCCGGTCGCGGGGTCGAGACCGAGCGCCCGAGCGCCCTGACCGGAGCGCTCGACGAGGGCCAGGGCGGCGGCTACCGTGAGCTCGTCGGGGACGGTGTCGTCCGGCACGGTCGCCCGGCGGTCGTCGTTGCCGATCTCGACGAAAGCGCCGTAGCGGCCGATCCGCACGGAGACCTCCTCGCCGGCCTCGGTCTCGCCGATCCGGATGCGCGACACCTCCTGGGGCGAGATCTCTCTGCCGGACGTCTCGATGAGCTTCTGCAGTCCGACCCGGATGAGCGTCCGCTCGCCGTTCGCAGTCTCGCCGCCGAAGTAGAACTCGCGCAGCCAGGGCACCGGCTCGCGCTCGCCGCGGGCGATGGTGTCGAGCTCGTCCTCCATGGCGGCGGTGAAGTCGTAGTCGACGAGGTCCGGGAGGTGCCGTTCGAGGAGGCGGGTCACCGCGAAGGCGACGAAGGTCGGCACCAGGGCGGGGCCCTTGTGGAACACGTAGCCTCGGTCCTGGATGGTCTGGATGATCGCGGCGTAGGTCGAGGGGCGCCCGATGCCGCGGGTTTCGAGCTCCTTGACCAGGCTCGCCTCGGTGTAGCGGGGCGGCGGTTGAGTGGTGTGCCGGGTGGTTTCGAGCTGGCCCAGAGTCAAGGACTCGCCCTGCCGCAGCGGCGGCAGCTCCCGCTCCTGGTCGGCAAGCTCGGCCTGGGGGTCGTCCGAGCCTTCGACGTAGGCGCGCAGGAAGCCCGGGAAGTCGATCACCTTTCCCGCGGCGGAAAACGCCGCCCGACCCTCGTCGCCGCCGTCGGCCTCGATGCGGACCGCGGTCCGACGACCGGCAGCGTCCTTCATCTGCGACGCCAGGGTGCGCTTCCAGATCAGCTCGTAGAGCCTGAGCTGGTCGGACTCGAGGACCCCGCGGAGGCTCTGGGGTGTGCGGAATGTCTCTCCCGCCGGGCGAATGGCCTCATGGGCCTCCTGGGCGTTCTTCGACTTCGACGTGTAGTGGCGCGGCCGGTCCGGCAGCAGAGCGGCGCCGTAGAGCTCCGCGATCTGCCGTCGCGACGCCTCGACGGCCTCGTGCGAGAGCTGCACCGAATCGGTCCGCATGTAGGTGATGTAGCCGTTCTCGTAGAGGCTCTGGGCGAGCCGCATCGTGCGCTGGGCGTTGAGACGCAGCTTGCGCCCGGCCTCCTGCTGCAGGGTCGAGGTCATGAACGGCGGGTACGGCCGCGCCGAGAACGGCTTCTCGCTGACCTCGGTGACGATGAACTCGGCACCCTCGAGCACGGTGCGCAGCCGCTCGGCACGATCGCCGTCGAGGACCACGACGTTGCCACCCTTCAGCTCGCCCCGGTCGGGGTCGAAGTCCTTGCCGGTGGCGACTCGCCGGCCGTCGAGCTCGGCGAGGCGCGCCATCAGCTCGCCTCGCTCCGGCGCCTCCAGGGTGGCGTCCAGGCCACAGTAGGCAGCTTCGACGAAGCGCATGCGGGCGGTCTCGCGGGCGACCACGAGCCGGGTGGCGACCGACTGGACGCGGCCGGCGGAGAGGCCGGACTTGACCTTCTTCCAGAGCAGGGGCGAGACCTCGTAGCCCACCAGCCGGTCGAGGATCCGCCGTGCCTCCTGCGCGCCGACGAGGCGCTCGTCGATGTCGCGCGGCGCTTCGATGGCGTGCTCGATGGCCGACCTGGTGATCTCGTGGAACACCATACGTCGCACCGGGCAGGACGGCTTCAGCTCGGCGACCAGGTGCCAGGCGATCGCCTCTCCCTCGCGGTCCTCGTCGGTTGCGAGGTACAGGGCGTCGGCGGTCCTGAGCTTGTCGCGGAGCTTCTTGACCTGGGCCTTCTTGCCGGGTGGGACGACGTACAGTGGGCGGAAGTCGGCATCGACGTCGACGCCGAGCCGGGCCCACGGGGCGCTCTTGTACCGGGCCGGGATCTCCGCCGCCGACGACGGCAGGTCGCGAATGTGGCCGATCGAGGACTCGACCTCGTAGCCGGGTCCGAGGTAGCGCGCGATGGTGCGCGCCTTGGCAGGTGACTCCACGATGATCAGTGCTCGCGCCATAGGCCCCCTAGGAGACTCGACATGCCGACCGTTGTCAAGCGCGCCGTCGGAGAACGCTTGCGGGTGTGGGCCGCGCTGCTATCATCTGCCGCGACCGCTGCAGGGAACGGAGGCCGGGCGATGGGTCCGTGGCTGGTGAGCGTGGCACGAAGGGACGAGCTCGATCCCTGGCTCGAGGGTGGCGCGCCGCTGCCCTACCTGCCGGTGGTGCTGATCGTGCGCGGTGACGGCGACGTGATCCGGGAGCTGTTGCCGAACGCCCTCGACGCGGCGAAGCAGCAGCCTCATCGGGTGGTCGTCTGGGTCAGGAACGAGGATCTGTTCCACGAGCGCGAGGCCGAGACCCTCTTCCGCGGCGAACCCGACATCGTCGCCGCGGTGCTCGCCGCGGACCGCCGGGTACGTGCCTTCATGTACACCGATCGCATCGGCGTCGCCGACGCCGCGTTCGCCTTCGCGCGCGCCGAGGCCGCCTGAGGCGGAGCCACCGACCGCACCGACCTCCCCAGCCGGTGAACTGGAGAACGTGATGGCCGAGATTCCGAGTTCGTACGATCATCTGGAGTCCGAGCGCCGCTGGCAGCAGCGCTGGGATGACTGGCAGCTGCACCGGTGGGACCCGACCCAGCCGCGCGAGCGCACCTTCGTCGTCGACACGCCACCCCCGACCGTGTCGGGCTCGCTGCACGTCGGCCACGTCTTCAGCTACACCCACCAGGATCTCCTGGTTCGCTACCAGCGGATGCGCGGCCGCAACATCGCCTATCCGATGGGCTGGGACGACAACGGCCTGCCCACCGAGCGGCGGGTCCAGAACCTGCTCGGCATCCGCTGCAACCCGCAC
>CAZKKP010000148.1:0-8601 GCA_964553295.1 uncultured Thermoanaerobaculia bacterium
GAAGCGGATCGAGGAGGCCGCCGACCGGCTGGCCTTCCTGGTCGAGGTGCTCGACGCCCGCTGACCGGCGGCCCTCTGTCGGCTACAGCTGCGGGTAGACGAGCAGACGGTCGTGCACCAGCAGCACCAGGTCGTCGCGACCGTCGCCGGTGACGTCCGCCACCAGGCCGGTGCGCGGCTCGCTGCCGCTGCCCTTGGCGCCCTCGTAGTGGGGGTCGGCCTCGAACACCGGGAAGTGCAGCACGCTCGACCACTGGTCGTCCTCTCCCTGGACCAGCACCTCGAGGATGCGGCTGCGCCGGGCGTCGAGCACCACGATCTCGCGCCGACCGTCGCCGGTGAGGTCGCCGGTGAGGAGCAGGCTGTGGGAGACGTCCCGCAGGTCGGTCTCGTACACCGAGTCCACCTCGAGCTCGAGCACCGCGGTGGTCGGCGGCAGCCACACGATCCGGTCCCGGGCGAGCAGCACCAGGTCCTGACCGCCGGTGGCCGCGAGGTCGGCGACCCGGCAGCCGTCGAGCTTCAAGGGCTCGACCCGCAGCGACTCCGCCCAGCGGTAGACCCGGTCGCGCCCGCGCCGCAGCAGCTCGATCTCGCCGTCGGCGTGGACCAGGGCCACCTCGGGCACCCCGTCCCCGTCCGGGTCCCAGACCGCGGCGGCGATCACCGGGCTGTCGGAGGTGCGCGGGTTGAACTGGTCGACCACCTCGAGACCGCCGTCCCCGCTCAGCCGGAGGGCGCGGGCGAAGGGGCCGCTGGCCACCAGCAGCTCCGCCAAACCGTCACCGTCGACGTCGCCCACCGTCATCCCCGACGGCTCGACGCCCTCGAGCAGCCCGCGCCGGAAGCCATCCTGTTGCGACAGCTCCTCGAACACCCCCCCGCCCCGGTTGACCAGCAGGCGGACGGGCTCGTGGGCGGCGAACACCGCCAGGTCGGGAAGACCGTCCTGGTTGACGTCGACCGAGCGGATCGCCTTCGGCGCCACCCGCATGCCGGCGAGGGGGATCGACCTGGCCTGCCACTCGGACTCCGCCGACTCCCGGTCGAGGATCACCACCGACCGGTCGGCGCCGTCCTCGACGACCGCTGCCACCTCGACCAGGCCGTCGCCGTCGAGGTCGAGGGCGACCACGTCGGACGGCTTGCCCGGGCAGGGCAGGGGCCGTGGGTACTCGAGACGTCCTGACGGCCCGATCCCGGTCCAGGCCAGGGCGCGCTCCTTCGGGCTCGCCATCACCAGCTCGACGGCGCCGTCCGCGTCGAGATCGGCGGCGACCATGGCGCGCACGTCCGCCAGCGACGGGAAGGGACCGCTCCGCAGGAACCGGCCGTCGCCGGCCTGCTCGAGAAGGAGCAGCGAGGCGCCGCGGGGGTTGGCCACGACCAGGTCGGGCCGACCGTCGCCGGTGACGTCGCCGATCGCGGCGACCCCTCCGGAGTCGTCGCCCCCGACCGCCGCCAGCATCCGCGGGCGGATCCGCTCCAGATCCGCCCCGGCGGCGGCGCCGAGGGAGAAGCCCACGGTCTGGACCGCGCCCGCGGACGACTCGACCCGGACCAGCCGCGGCCCGTCGCGACCGGCCTCCAGCGGCGCCAGCACGGTGCGGGACTCGCTGAGCGGCAGGGCGATCTCGGCGCCCAGGCTGCCGTCTCCGACACCGAGCCACAGCCGCAGGGTGTGGTCGCCCTTGGAGACCTGGGACAGCACGTCGGGGATGCCGTCACCGTTGACGTCGGCGACCAGCAGGCCGAAGCGCTCGGTGCCCGCCAGCGGGTAGCGGTCCGGGCTGGCGAGCTCGCCGTCCGCGAGCTGCCGGATCACCACCAGCTCGCTCTCGGTCAGCATCAGCAGGTCGTCCCGTCCGTCGCGGTCGAGGTCGGCCACGAGCAGGGCGCCGAACCACGTCCGTGGCGTCCCTACCCGCAGCACCCGGGTCCGGTCGAACTCGCCGTCACGACCCTGGTAGCGGACGGTGAGGTCGTCGGGCTGGCCCGTGTACACCAGGTCCGGCCGACCGTCGCCGTCAAGGTCGCCGATCGCCAGGGTCCACGCCTGAACGCCGATCGACACCGTCTCGCGGCGGAAGGCCCCGTCCTCGAGCACCGGCTCCCAGCGCTCCAGCCCCGAGCGACGGCTCTTCGCCAGGCGCTCTCCCGGCCGTCGCTGATACAGCAGCACGATCCGGGCAGCCTCGTTGTCGATGACGGCAAGGTCGACGCGGCCGTCGCCGTCGAGGTCATGCGCCACCGGCGATCGGGCGGCCCAGGTCAGCTTGACGACCTCGGGGCCGCCGAGCCGGACCACCGGCGCCTGGCTCTCGGCAGCGCCGACCTGAACGAAGCCCACCACCAGGGCGAGTACGGCACGGAGCACGCGTCCCATCAGTCGGCGCTGGCCACGGGCAGGACCACCATCTTCATCGCGATCCCGGCGCCCTGCTTGGCTGCCGAGCTGACGATCGGCCCAAGGTGCCGCGCCGGCACCTCCGGCCCGGGCAACGCCTCCGGGTCGCACAGCCCGCCGTCGTCGTCGAAGGCCGACTGGACCGCGGCGAGAGCGGCCAGCAGGGTGTGGAAGTAGCTGCCGCTGTCCTGGTACTGGATTGCCGCCGCCCCTTCCGGCAGGGCGCTGAGGGCCTTCGCCACCTCAGGCCGCTCCCAGGCCGAGCGCCCTTCGCGGGAAGCGGCGATCAGCAGCGCCTCGAGGGAGGCGCCACTGCCCACAGACAGAAAAGCCCAGCGATCGGTGACCGTGTAGGCGACCGTCTGGCCGTCCCCGGCCTGGGCGGCGGCGGCCAGTGTCCACACTGTGTGCCCGAGGTACTCACGCTGGGTGAACAGCTCGCTGCCCGGGGCGGCGAGACTCTTGAATGCCTCGACCATCGCCGTGAACCGCTCCGGATCGCGGATCCCGAAGCCGACGACCTGGTCCTCCTCGAGGGGGTTCGGGGCCTGTCCGCGGCCGGCCTCGGTTGGCACCTGGACCGTGATCATCTCGCCGGTCAGGTTCTCCAACAGGTCGCGACGCAGGTCGACCGCGGCGCTCATGCGCTGCTCGAGCTGTTGCAGCTGGTTGGCGGCGAGCGGCAGGAGCATCGGGTTGATGCCGTTGGCGATCTCCTGGACCGCGGCCCAGAGCGTCTCGAGGTCGACCACCGTGCTGCCGAACGCGGTGGCGTGGGCCGGGACCAGGCCCGGCCGCGGCGCCGGCCGGGCTGCGAGCGCCATGAGCTTGTACACGCCGGCGTTGGCAGCAGCGTCGAGACCCATCTCGAGGGTCAGGCCGCCCTCCTCGAGGTTCAGGCCGAGGAAGGCGCCGCCGGCGCCGTCCAGACCAAGGGCGGTGATCACCGTCCGGGCGTCCAGTGCGAGCGGGTTGGCGCCCTCGGTCAAGGCCCGCTCCATGCCCAGCCGGAAAAGCGGCACCCAGGCGCCGAGATCGGTGTAGAGCACGATGTCCGACGCCGCCATGGCGCCGACGAACGCGGCGGTCTTCGCCGAGGCGAGCAGCGGCGTCTGCTCCGGCCCGTCGAGGACGCGGTTGACGACCTGCTCGAGGACGGTCGGGTTGGCCGCGATCGCCGCGATGCCGTCGACCACCGCCCAGCTGATCTCGTCCCGAGGTTCCTCGAGGTCGATCCGACGCTCGATGCGCAGGGTGACGTCGCGGTACTCGCGCTCGCTGTCGACGTGGTGCGGCTCACCCTCCTCGGGCGGCACGGCCTTCTCCGCCTCGCGCCGCTCCAGCTCGAGCATCAGGGCTTCGAGGTCGGCGGCCCGCTCACCGGCGCCGGCGAGCAGCACCAGCGGCAGCTCTGACCAGTCGGCGTCGCCTTCCTGATCGGCCTCGACGAAGGGCAGCAGCTTCTCCGGACCCTCGACGTAGAGCGCGACCCCTCCGGGGAAGAGCTCGAGCAGGCCGGCCAAGTCATAGCCGATCTGCTGCTCGAGAACCTCGTCCCAGCGCTCCATCTCGAGGGACTCCCGCAGGGGCCCGAAGAACCGGCGGATCTCCGGGTCCTGCCACAGCCGACCCAGCCCGCTCGCCCGCCAGCGGGCCGCCGTCTCGGGAGCGTCGCGGATGATCAGCACCGCTGTGACGTCAGCCGGGATGAGGTCTTCGACCTTCGGCGCGGCGGCCGCGCCGGTGGCGGCGGCGAGCAGCAGGAACAGCGGACCGACAGCGGTGCGGTGGATCACGCTCACGGTTCCTCCTCGGGGTGGTCGACGGCCAGCAGGCCGTCCGGCGGCCGATGGTAGCGGAAGCCGGCGTTGGGGTTGCGCGGGTCGAAGGCGTAGGCGCTGCGATTGGCGAGGAAGCGCCTGACGGTCTCGACCGGGATCGCGAAGCTCAGGCCCTCCAGGCCGAATCCGGCCATCTTCAGGTTCGACACCCCGACCACCTCGCCGCGCAGGTCGAAGAGCGGTCCGCCGCTGTTGCCCGGGTTGATGGCCGTCGTGGTCTGGATGAAGAGGGCGCTGTTCACCACCCGGTTGGTCAGGCTGACGATGCCCCGCGACACCGAGCGGTCCATGCCCAGGGGCGAACCCACCGCGAACACCGTCTGCCCCTGGCGCAGCCGCCCCGAGTCGCCCAGAGGCACCGTGGCGAAGCGCTCGCCCCCGGTGTTCTCGATGAGCAGCAGCGCCAGGTCCTCTGCCGGGCTGGTGGCCACGATCCGGACCGTGTTGAACTCGAGCCTCTCGAGGTCGCCGCCGCGCTGCCGGAAGACGGTCACCGCCAGCCGGTTCTCGCCGCTGATCACGTGCTGGTTGGTGACCACGTACCCGTCGGGATGGATCACGAAGCCCGAGCCGAGCCCGGCCGGCGTCCGCACCTGGACCACCGCCTCGGCGACCCGCTCGAGATTGTCCTCCACCGACCTCGTCTCGCGGCCGGCGGCGGTCAGGTAGAGGTCGACCGGGCTCGCGCCGTTGCCGGAGGCCTCTCCCTCCGGTTCCCCCTCGACGATCAGGTCGATCATGTCGCGCGGCACCTCGAGCACCGCGAAGCCGAGGTCGACGACCACCGAGCCGGCGCGACTGAGCAGCATCTCGCCGCGAATTACGGCCCCGCTCTCGAGCTGGAGGGTGACGGTGGCCGCCGCCAGCGGACCGGCGACCAGCGCGAGGCCGACGGCAAGCATGGTACGCATGGGCTGCTCCTCGAGCCAGGGTGTCGTCGGGACGACGGACGGCTGACCGCACGGACCGGCCGCGAGCGAACGCGCCCCTCGTCCGGGGTCCACGAGAGTCTACTGTGTTCGGACGGCCCGCCGCAACGCTGGGGACTCCGCCGCCAAGAGAGAACACGGTACGGCACCACCCGGCACGGTCGGGCTGTCCTCGGTGTTGCTCGCAGGCCTCGGGCCGTTCCTTCTCGCGAGCGCAGCCTGGCGACAGTCCTGAGCCCGGCGGGCCAAACCCCCTTCGAACCCACCTCCCCAAGGTACACTCGGCCCATGCCGGATCGTGAAGAGCTCGAAGCGATCGTCAGACAGTGGATCGAGCTGGGCTGGCGGCACGGCGACACCGCGGTCGTCGACGCGCTGCACGCGGCCGACTTCGTCGATCACGATCCTGGAGGCAGAAGTCCCGACAACGAGGGGTTCAAGCACGGGATCCTCGACCTGTACCGGGCCTTCCCCGACCTCGCAGCGACGGTTGAGGACCTGGTGGTGGACCTCGAGGCGAACACCGTCGCCGTGCGCTGGTCGGCCCGCGGCACCCACAGCGGACCGTACCTCGGCGCGCCGCCATCCGGTCGCACGATCACGCTCAAGGGCGTCGAGATCGTGCGGATCCGTGACGGCCGCATCACCGCGCGCTGGGGCGAGTGGGACGGTATGGACCTGCTGGCGCAGCTCGGGCGGTGGACGCCATGAGGCGCGACCCGGAGGCCGAACCACGAGACCGTGGACCGCGCAATCCAGCCGGGCGCCGTGCTGCCGGTCGTGCTCGAGCCGAACGACCGGCCGTGGGTCGCCCTCCACACCCAGTGGTCCCCCTGCCCAACAGAAGACCTGGCCTGCCATGCTTGACCCGGTGATCATCCGCGACGACGACCTTTGCCAGCTCCGCCAGGCGGAGTTCTGCGCGCTCCCCGGCTACCTGGTGCTGCGGCTCAAGGGGGCCGAAAGGTCTCTCGGCGGGCTCGACCCGGAGACCGCCGCGGCCCTCGGCGTGCTGCTCGCCAGGACCGCCTGCGCGCTCGAGGAGGTCGCCCGAGCCGACCGCGTCCATGTCCTGTCCTTCGCCGAGGTCGACCGCCAGCTCCACTTCCACCTTCTGCCGCGGTCGGGCTGGCTGGCGGAGGCCTTTCGTGCCGCCACCGGCGCCGGCGAAGGTCCGGTCGACGGACCGCGCCTCTTCCAGTGGGTCCGGGAGGTCTACCTCGCCACCACGGACCTGCCGCCGGCAGCCCCCGACCTCGCCGGCATCCTCGCCGATCTCCGCCGAGCCCTCGCCGGGCCCTGACGGTCTCCGCCCCACCCATAAGGTAAGGGCCCGCAACCATGCGCGGTCGAGTGCCGCCCTGCGCCGGGCTGTCCGCGCCCCAGCCGCTTCACCTTCGCGGTCCGGCGCCCGCGAGGTCGACCGGGAGTCGCGGTAGACTGGCAGCCATGGACGACCAGCGGCTGCCGGTGCTGAACCACCCAATGACCCATGCGATGGCGGCCTGCGCCCTGCCGGGCGGGCTCTCCGAGGAGGAGGTCGCCCTCGTCGCCGAGATCCACCGGGTGCGGCAGCGCGCCG
Source organism: uncultured Thermoanaerobaculia bacterium (assembly GCA_964553295.1). Lineage (GTDB taxonomy): Bacteria > Acidobacteriota > Thermoanaerobaculia > Thermoanaerobaculales > Sulfomarinibacteraceae > CAZKKP01. The sequence continues at coordinate 6,760 of CAZKKP010000148.1, forward strand.
CCGAGCTGCAGCGGCGGCTCGAGGCCGCGACCGCGGCGGACGAGCGGTCAACACTCGCAGCGGAACTCGAGGCGCTGCGCGAGGAGCGCGCCCGAGTGGTCGCCCAACGTGAGACCGCCTGGCACGACAAGATGGTCCGCCTCGGCCACCTTGCCCCTGACCAGGGCTGATTCCACCGCCGACGATCGCCGTCGTGCCGTGCCGCTCCCGGCATGCTGCCGGACCGCGGTTCGAGGGGCGACGTCTGGTGGTCGCGGGCCTAAAAGGACGGTCACGGTCGCGGGTTCTCGAGCTTCGACAGGCGGGTCCTCAGTCGGGCCTTCTCCAGGGACTGGCCGACCTCGTGGACCAGGATGGCGAGGCCGTCGAGGGCCGCGATGACCTCGCCGCCGGGCGCGTTGTCGCCGAAAAGCACCGCCACCACCACCTCGTCCACCACCAGCGGCACGACCACCGCCTCACGAGGCGCGGCGCCACCGAGGGCGGCAAACAGCCGCTCGTCGGCCGGCCGCCATGGCGGCACGACGATCTCGGCCTCGACCCCAGAGAGGGCCCGCTGGAGGAGACTCTGTTCGACCAGCGGCAGCTCGAGGGCGCGCAGCCGGCGCTCCGGCGACCGCGCGTCCCGCAACAGGCCGAACTGGCCGATCGCCCGGAAACCCTCGGAGCGGACCGCGAACAGCACGCCGCGGGCGACCACCTGAGCGGCGTAGCGCAGCACCAGGAGCACGACGTCCGCGGAGAGGCCCGGCGGCAGCTCGTCCAGGCGGCTGATCTCGCCGACGTAGCGGCGCAGCTCGGACAGGGCGCGACCTCCGCCGGCAGGCGCGGCTGCCGGCCCCCAGGAGGGAGCGCCGGCGGCCTCGTCGAAGAGCACCTCGAAGGCGCCGGTGATGTCGGTGGCCGGGTCGCGCAGCGTCGGGAGGCCGCCGGAGGGGGTGTGGCCGACCGCCTCGAGGTCCCGCTCCCAGCGATCGCGCTCGGCCTCGTCGAGGGCGGTCAATGCCCGCAGCAGCAGGCCGTCGGAGTCGACGCCACCGCCAGACAGGAACCAGCCCGGCGCCAGGCCCACCTCGCCGGCGACGGGCAGCCCGAGGGGCTCGAAGCGGAACTCGCCTTCCCGCCACTGCAGCAGGTCGCGGGCCACGGCCTCGATCTGCGCCCGGACGATCTCCTCCAGGTGGGCAGGATCGGGGCTCGGGTCTGCGAGCATGAAGGCGCCGGACTCGGTCACCGAGCCCGGCAGCCGGCCGGCGAGCCGGCGGATGAAGCCGATCTCCCCCTCGACCCGGGTGAAGGACTCGTGGAAGACCGTCTGCAGTATGTCCGACGCGGCGAAGACGATCCGGCCGTCTTTGAAGACGACCACTCCGCTCCGGCCGGGCCGCTCGAGCACGAGCTTGCCGGTCTTGCGGGTCAGGGACAGCAGCTGGAAGACCTCGGGCGGCGTCAGCTCCTCGAGTCGCCCTTCGAAACCCATCCCCACCCTCCCCTCAGAGCGCCGCGACCTCCCGGTGTCGGAAGCAGCTGACCAGGTGATCGTTGACCATGCCGGTCGCCTGCATGTGGGCGTAGACGATGGTCGGGCCGACGAAGCGGAAGCCTCGCCTCTTGAGGTCCTTCGAGATCACCTCGGCGAGCGGTGTTGCGGCCGGCAGCTCGCCGAGGTCGCGCCACCGGTTGTGGATCGGACGGCCGTCGACGAAGCCCCAGATGTACTGCGCGAAGGAACCGATCTCGGACTGCACCTCGAGGAACGCGCGGGCGTTGCCGATCGTCGCCTCGATTTTGCGCCGGTTGCGCACGATGCCGGGGTCGCCCAGTAGCTCCTCGACCCGGCAC
>CAZKKP010000149.1:0-8548 GCA_964553295.1 uncultured Thermoanaerobaculia bacterium
CGCCGCGAGCTGCCCTTCCCCTTCGGCCCCGAGCGCCTGCGCCCCCTCGCCGCCCACACCCTCGCCGAGCTCCTCCGCCGCAGCGCGACGGCGGTGTGATCTCAGCCGGCACAACGACGTGCTCTTCTCGCTGCTGACGGTCTGCCCGCTGGTCATCGAGATCGCTGGCGAGCTGTCGGCGAGGCGCGGGGCTCGCTTCGAGGACGACACGCGGGCAGTTCGGAACCTGGCACAGGATGGACGCTTCCACGCCGTGCTCGTGCGGGCCCGGGAGCCGCTCCCGGGATTGCGAAACGTGCTGATCCACGAGTACGTCGGCCTCGACATGGACCGGGTCGTGGAGGCGCTCGACAACCTCAACCCGGATCGGGTTTTCTGCGGAGCACACCCGCACGGTGTGCTGGCGGCAAGGTCTCAGCCTCCTGTGCTGACGACGGCGGCGGCGAGGTAGCGGTGGCGGGTGAGGCGGGCGAGAGGGTCGGCGGGCCAGCGGGCGGCGAACAGGACCTCGCCCGCGAGCTCGGGGCCGGGGTCGTGGTGGACATGCCAGACCTCGCGCCGGAAGGCCTCGGCGCGACGGCTGCCGACCTCGGCCAGCCGGACGTCCGCAGCCCTGAGGAGGAAGCGGGCGTGGGGCTTGACGGCGACGTCGTGGACCACCGCGGTGCGCGGCGGGGCGTGCTCGCGGACCCACTCCAGCGCCGCCCAGACCGGCGCGGGCTCGGTGGCGCGCAGGGTCAGCGTCGGGGTGAGCCAGGCGGCCTGGAGGGCCGCCAGGGCGAGGGCGGCGGCCACCCCGGCGCGGGCGAGAGGACGCGGCTCGAGACGGGTCACGCCGGCCGCCAGCATGGCCAGGCAGGGCAGCGCCGGCAGGGCGTAGCGCACACAGGTGTCGAGCTGCAGCGTGAAGGAGGCAAGCAGCAGGTAGACGCCGGCCGCCGGCGCCGCCAGGAGGACCAGCCGGCGCCGGCCGGAGCGCCACCAGCCGACCGCACCGAGGAGCACCAGGGCCCACAGCGCCGAGGCGATCACCGGCGTCGCGAAGGGGCGGACGAGCCAGGCGTCGAGGACCAGCCCGAGGGGCGCCCCCGGCAGTCGACAGCCTCGCTCCTCGACCTCGACCCAGCGACGCATCCCGTCGACGGCCGCCCAGTAGCGCGGCCAGCCGGTGAGCAGGATCGCCGGCAGCCAGCAGGCCGCCGACACGGCCGCCCCGGCGAGGGTCGCCAGCCCCACCGTCTGCCAGCGGCGGAGGCGGAGGGAGCGGCCGAGCGCCCAGAGACCCGGGATCAGCAGCAGAACGAGAACCTGCGGCCGGGTCGCGACCGCGAGCGCGGCGGCAACTGCCAGCAGGTGGAGGTGGCGAGCCCGGCCGGGCTCGGCGATGGCGGCGGCGGCCGCCCACAGGGCGAAGGCCGCCAGCCCGGTCGCCAGCATGTCCGCCATCCCCACCGCGGCGTGGAAGGCGAAGGCGGGGGTCCCGGCGAGGAGCACTCCGGCGACCAGGGTCGCGCCGCGCCCGGCGCCGAGCCGGCGCATCGCCCGACCGGCGCCGACGAGAGCCACGACGGCGCCGAGCACCGACACCAGCTGCAGCGCCAGCAGGTGACCCACTCCCGACCGGGCCAGGGCCCACGCCGCCGCCACGTAGAGCGGGTAGCCTGGCGGGTGGGGTGAATGGCGGCTGACGTCATAGCCGTCGAGGGCCCTGAGGAAGAGCACCTCGTCCCACTCGAAGGGCGAGGCAGGCCGCAGGCCGACCATGAACGCCACCAGCACGGCGAGCGCGCCGGCGACGACCGCGAGAAAGAGCCGACGATCCTGGCCGAGGCGTTCGCCGGCGCCGGAGCATCCCAGCCACGCCCGCCGCAGCGAAGCCGCCGCCCGCCCCGCGCGCAGGCGCCCCCAGACCCTGATCCGGACAAGCCACGACTGGGGCGGCGGTAGCGCGACCCTCAGGAGCGCCGAGGGGTCCGCTGGCGGGGGCGGTGGGCAGGCGGCTTCCATCGGGGGCGGACGCCCGGCCGGGCCGGTTCATCCTCCAGCGTCTACGAAACGGCGCCGGCGGCCGCCCAGAGGGATGGGCACGCACCCGGGTCGAGTCACCAGTAGCTGGTGGTCACGGTGACGTCGCCGAGCACCCGGGCGCAGCAGGCAAGGCGCTCGTTCGGCGCCGAGTGCAGCGACCCCAGCAGCTTCGTCTCCTGGGCCGCGGCGGGCTCGAGGTTGCCGAGACCCTCGAGCACCGTCACCCGGCAGAAGCCGCACAGGACGACCGCGTCGCAGCTCTGACCGAGGGGCAGCACCAGCTGGTGGACGGCGTCGAGCAGGGTCGTCCCAACCACGACCTTCGCCGAGCGCCCGGAGGGCTCCGCCCGGACCGTCGCCACCGCCACCGAGAGCTCGCTCACCGCCATCGGCCCACCTCGCGGCGGGGATGATACACCCACGGCCGGGACTCTGCGCTACAGGAGCCTGCGCGCCTTCGCCGCAGCCTCGAGCTCGGCGCGGAAGTCGGGGTGGGCGATGGCGATCAGGCGCTCGGCGCGCTCGCGCAGGCTGCGGCCGTACAGGTCGGCGACGCCGAACTCGGTGACCACGTAGTGGACGTCGGCCCGGGTGGTGACGACGCCGGAGCCCGGCAGCAGGGTGTTGCACAGCCTGGACAGCTGGCCGTCCTTGGCGGTCGCCGGCAGGGCGATGATCGGTACGCCGCCCTTGGAGTGGGCGGCGCCGCGGATGAAGTCGAGCTGGCCGCCGAAGCCGGAGTAGATCCGGGTGCCGATCGAGTCGGCGCAGACCTGGCCGGTGAGGTCGACCGAAAGCGCCGAGTTGATCGCCACCATGCGCTCGTTCTGGGCGATCACGAAGGGGTTGTTGACGTACTCGTTGGGGTGGAACTCCATGAACGGGTTGTTGTCGACGAAGTCGAAGGCCTTGCGGGTGCCGATCACGAAGGAGGCGACGATCTTGCCGCGGTGCAGGGTCTTCTTCTCGTTGGTCACGACCCCGGCCTCGAACAGGTCGACGAGGCCGTCGGAGAACATCTCAGTGTGGACGCCGAGGTGCTTCTTGTCTCCGAGATAGAGCAGCACCGCGTCCGGGATCTCGCCGATGCCCATCTGCAGGGTGGCGCCGTCCGGGATCAGCGAGGCGATGTTCTCGCCGATCTGCCGGGCGACGTCGGAGACCTCGCTCGCCATCGCCAGCTCGAGCACCGGCAGGTCGACCTCGACCACGTGGGTGAGCTTGGAGACGTGCACGAAGGAGTCGCCCAGGGTGCGCGGCATCTTCTGGTTGACCAGGGCGATCACCGCGCCGGAGTGCTCGACGGCGGTCTTGGTGGCGTCGACACCGGCGCCGTAGGAGCAGAAGCCGTGCTCGTCCGGCGGCGAGACGTGGATCAGCGACACGTCCACTGTGAGCAGGCCGCGGCTGATCAGCTGCGGCACCTCGTGGAGGTGGATGGGCACGAAGTCGGCGCGACCCTCGTTGACCGCCGCCCGGACGTTGCCGCCGGTGAACAGGGCGCGATGGCGGAAGTGCCCCTCCATGCCCGGCTCGACGTAGGGTGCGTGGGCCAGGGTCAGGATGTGGACCACCTCGACGTTCTCGAGCTCGGGCGCCCGCGCCACCATGGCGTCGACCAGTGGCTTGGGCGTGCAGCAGCCGGGGTGGATCCACACCCGGTGGCCCGAGCGGATCGCCTTCACCGCCTCCTCGGCGGTCGTGATGCGGCCCCGGTAGATGTCGATCCAGCTCATCGCGCGGTCCCCTCGATCTCCTGGTAGCCGACCCCGAAGGACTCCGCGAGGTTGCGGCGGAGGCAGCGGCCGTTGTAGGTGTAGGTGCCCCGGGCCAGCGCCGAGGACGAGCGCAGCGCCCGGTCGAAACCCTGCTCCGCGATCGTCTCGACGTAGGGCAGGATCGCGTTGGTCAGGGCTCGGGTGGAGGCGCGCGAGGCGGTCGACGGCAGGTTGGGCACGCAGAAGTGGATGATGTCGTCGACGACGTAGGTCGGGTTGGAGAAGTCGGTCGGTCGGGAGGTCTCGCAGCAGCCGCCCTGGTCGATCGACAGGTCCATGAGGACCGAGCGCGGCTTCATCAGCTTGAGCATGTCGCGGGTGACCAGGATCGGCGTCCGCTCGCCGTGCACTGCCACCGCGCACAGGAAGAGATCGGCGAAGGCCAGGGCCTTCTCGACGTTGCCGCGGGTGGCGAGCATCGTCGGCACCTCGTCGACGGTGTGATGCTGCACCCGGCGCAGAGCGTTGATGTCGCGGTCGAGCACGACGACGTGGGCGCCCATGCCGCGCGCGAAACGGGCCGCCTCGCGCCCGAGGGTGCCGGCGCCCAGGATCACCAGGGACGCCGGCGGGATGCCCGGCGCGCCGCTGATCAGCAGGCCCTTGCCGCCGAACTCGTTGAGCAGCAGCCCCGAGCCGAGGAAGACCGCGAGGCGACCGGCGATCTCCGACATCGCCTGGAGCACCGGCGCGTGGCCGTCCGCCTCCTCGATGATCTCGTAGCCGACGGTGGCGATCTTGCGGTCGAGCAGGACCTTGAAGGCGTCCACCGGAGAAACCGCAAGGTGCCACGAGGACATCACCACCTGCCCCGGCTGGAAGCGCTCGTGCTCGGCGGCCGCCGGCGGCGAGACCCGGATCAGCAGCTGCGAGCGCAGCAGCACCTCCTCCTCGGACCACGAGATGGTGGCGCCGGCCTGGCGGTAGGCCTCGTTGGCGAACCCGGCCTCGAGGCCGGCGTCGTTCTCGACGTAGACGCGGTGACCCCGCTCGGCCAGCGCCTTGACGGCGCCGGGGGTGAGGCCCACCCGATGCTCGAACGGACGGCGATCCTTGACCAGCCCGATGTCCATGCTGCGCCCCCTCGAAGATCTCGCCGCGGCCACGCCGCGGGCCTTGTGAATTTCACCACGAACAGCGCCGCCGGGCAACTCGGGTCGAAGCCCGGCGCCACCGGCCCGCCTACGCCGACCCGACCCCCGAGGCACAGCGCGGGCCTGCCCGCAACCCAGGCGCAGAAGCGGGAAGTGAACCACAGAGGCACCCAGGCACAGAGGGGCGATGCACATCGGGCGACCTCGTGCCAGGGGCCACCACCGGGTCTGAAGTCCCTCCGTCTTGCGGCAGTTTCGCCCAGTGGCCCACTCAAAGGAGTCTCGGCGAGGACGTGCCCTGCCGCCGCGGAGCTCGAACCGCTCCTCTGTGCTACTCCCGGGTCCGAAGTGCCTTCCTCGCGCGGTGATTTCTACCGAGGCTACACTCAAATAACTCTTATGGAGTTACTTGGAGCGCCTTCACGGGATATGCGCCGCCCCTCTGTGCCTCTGTGCCTCTGTGGTTCAATTCCTGTCGTTGGGTTGCGGGGCGCCCGCGCTGTGCCTCTGTGCCTCCGTGGTGAAAAGGCCGGCGGTTGAGTTGCAGGTCTGTCCGCGCTGGGCCGCTTCCGGGTCAGATGGACGTCGACGAGGCGGCGGGAGGGTTCGCCGGAACCGGGCGCCCGTGAATCCCGTACAATGACGTGGACCACGTAACGTAGGGTGTCTCGAAGGGGGAGGAGCCATGCAGAACGAGCCGTCGATGCTCAAGCCGGCGCTGATCTCGGGCCTGGTGTTCGGGATCGTGGCCGCGATCCCGATCCTCAACTTCATCAACTGCGCCTGCTGCGCCCTCATCATCGGCTGCGGTTTCCTCGCCGCCTACCTGATGTCGCAGGAGCACCGCGCCGCCGGCCTCGCCTTCCGAGCCGGCAACGGCGCCACGGTCGGCCTGGTTTCGGGCCTGGTCTACGGCGTGGTCAACGGGATCGTCGGCGCCGTCGTCCAGCTCGCCTTCGGCGTCGGGGACATCACCCAGGTGCTCGAGCAGCTGGAATCCTCCGGAATGGACCTCGACCCGCAGGCCATGGAGAGGATCTCGGGCTTCATGGCCTCCACCGGGCCCCTCGCCCTGGCCCTGTTCGGGCTGTTCATAGCGATCCTGCTCGGAGCGATCTTCGCCACCATCGGCGGTCTGATCGGCGGCGCGGTGTTCAAGCACCAGCCGACGTCGTCACAGGTCTGATCCGACGGGCGACCCCACGGGTCTCAGAGGTCGTAGTAGAGCTCGATCTCGTAGGGGTGGGGCCGGTGCCGGACGGCGCGGTCCTCGGTCATCTTGCGCTCGGCCCAGCGGTCGAGGAGGTCGGCGGAGAAGACCTCGCCGGCGAGCAGGAAGTCGCGGTCTTGCGCCAGCGCGCCGAGGGCGTGCACCAGGGAGGTGGGCAGCGCCGTGATCTCGCGCCGCCGCTCCTCCGTCCAGGAGAAGATGTCCTCGTCGATCGGGCCGAAGCCGAGGGCGGTCGGGTCGAGCCCGCGCTGGATGCCGTCGACGCCGGCCATCAGCTGGGCGGCGATGGCGAGGTAAGGGTTGGCGGTCGCGTCCGGCGGCCGGAACTCCATGCGGGCGTTGTCCGGCCGGTTGGCGTATTTGGGGATGCGGATCGCGGCCGAGCGGTTGCCCGCCGAGAAGATGGCGCTGATCGGCGCCTCGTAGCCGGGCACCAGCCGCCGGTAGGAGTTGGTCGAGGGGTTGGTGAGGGCGAGCAGCGCGCCGCCGTGCTCGAGCACGCCGGCGATGTAGGAGAAGGCGGTTCGGCTCATGGCGCCGTAGCCCTGAGCGTCGTAGAAGAGGTTCTCGCCACCCTTCTCGAGGCGCTGGTGGAAGTGCATGCCCGAGCCCGCCTCGCCATAGAGCGGCTTGGGCATGAAGGTCACCGACAGGCCGTACTCGATCCCGGTCATGCGGGCGACGTACTTGACCAGCATGCCGGCGTCGCCGGCCTTCAGCACCGGCAGGAGCGGCGTCTCGATCTCGCACTGGCCGGGGCCGCCGACCTCGTGGTGGTGGTACTTGACCGGGATCCCCATGGTGTCGAGGTGGCGGCAGATCGCCGAGCGGAAGTCGTGCAGCTGGTCGCGCGGCGGGATCGCGTGGTAGCCGCCGTGGGCGGGCATCGCATAGCCGCTGCCGAGTTCGTGGCTCGACCAGTCGCCCTCCTCGGAGTCGATCCGGTAGGAGGCGACGTTCATGCGGTTCTCGTAGGAGACGCCGGAGAAGGCGTAGAACTCGAACTCCGGGCCCCACCAGGAGGCGTCGGCGATGCCGCTCGACCGCAGGAACTGCTCGGCGCGGATGAGGATCGAGCGCGGGTCGTAGGGGAAGAGCTGGCGGGTGTCGGCCTCGAGCGTGGTGCAGATGAAGGACAGCGTCGGCAGCTCCCAGAAGGGGTCGACGAAGCCGGTCTCCAGGTCGGGGACCATCACCATGTCGCCCGAGCTGATCGACTTGAAGCCGACCGACGAGCCGTCGAAGCCGATCCCCTGCTCCATCAGCTTGTCGTCGAAGCGGTTGGCGGACAGGGTGACGTGGTGCCAGCGGCCCCAGAGGTCGCAGAACTTGAGGTCGACCTGCTCGATCCCGTGCTCCCGAATGAAGGCCTGGGCGTCGTCGAGGTTGGCGAACATCGAAGCTCCCTTCGCGGCGGACCCGTGCCGCCGGGACGGGCATGGTATCAGGTTGGAGGTCGGCGTCGTAGGGCTGTTCCGGCCATGGCGACCTTCGACCGGCGGATCCGCGAGCACCACCAGAACGTCCTGTCGTCGCCGAGCTCGAGGAGGAGACCGCCTCGGGCGTCAGCGGCGCCGCGATATCCTGGTGGCAAGCACCCGGCTGGAGGAGCCGATGGCCGCCGTTCCGCCACTCGCCGAATCGCCCCTTCCTTGGCACGAGCCCGGACGGCTGACCGGGCATGCCCATCTCGACACGCTCAAGCTCATCGCGCTCGAGCCGTCGACGGCGTTCCGGCAGATGTCGTGGTCCAGAAGCCTCGGCCCGCCGCCGCTGTGGCTGGCGGTGACCGGCCGGCTCGGCAGTGCCGTCGGCCAGGTCTCGAGCCTGCTCTTCACCGGGCTCGCGGCGCCCTTCGTCAAGCGCAGGGAACGGCTGGCCAACCTCGGGGCCCGCGTCGCGGCGCCGATGCTCGGAGTCCTCGCCGCGGTCTTCGTCGGCGGCCCTGCCGCCGCCATCGCCAGCCAGTGACCCGGCGCCGTCACCCGCGCTCGGTCCGCGAACTCGCCCTGCTGTGGTGCGCGGCCGCACTGGGCACGCTGGCGTTGACGCCGCTCTGGCCGAACTTCGACCGGAACCTGATACGTCGCACCACCGACGCGCCTTGAGCGGACTTCCACCGATGGCATCACGTTTTCGAGTGCCTGATGGAACAGTTGCACCGGATCCTGTTTGACCCGATTTTCCATTTGGTCGAGCGCACCGTAGACGATCCGCTCAGCGGTCGACTTCTTGCCCTCATACATCACCGCATTCATGAACTTGGTGATGATGATGTCCCCGAACTTCGGGTCCGGGATGACTTCGCGCTTTTCTGCTCTGCGCCGACGTGACATGCTGGTCAGCCTTCAATTCGGTTCGAACGGGACCGGCGCAAGCGCCAGCCGATGGGTTTTGCGGACGGCCATTACTTCGGA
>CAZKKP010000150.1:0-8476 GCA_964553295.1 uncultured Thermoanaerobaculia bacterium
GTGCTGTCCGGCGTCGCCCCGGTGCCGTGGCGGGCGCGAGAGTCCGAGGCCGTCCTGCAGGGCGCCCGCCTCGACGGGCCGACGATCCGCGAGGCGGCCCGCGCCGCCGCTGCCGGCGCCGAGCCCCTCGAGCAGAACGCCTACAAGGCGCCGCTCGTCGTCGGCCTCGTCGAGGAGCAGCTCGAGCGGATCGCCGTCAGGTCGTCTCTCCGGGATCCTTGACGACCGCCTCGCCCTCCCTGGAGTACTCGGCCGGGTGCATCTTCTTCCACTCGTCGGCCGGCATGCGGCCGTCGAGCCAGGTCGTGCTCATCGGGTACTCCGAGGGCATGAAGACGACGTAGAACAGGTGCCAGACGATGATCGCGCTGACCGCAAGGACCGCCTCGTAGAAGTGCACCACCTCGGAGACCCGGACCACCCAGGCCGGCAGCCAGCCGGTCACCAGGTCCGGGAACCAGAGGACCATGCCGGTGACGACCATGATCAGGGTGCCCCAGATGACCGCCCAGTACTCGGCCTTCTGGGTGTAGTCGAAGCGCTCGAAGTGCGGCCTCTGCGGCCGCCACCCGAGGTGGAACGCCATGTTCTGGAAGAAGTGCGCGAAGTCGCTGAACCTGGGCAGCATCTCGCGGAGGTTCATGCGGCCGCGGCGGGTGACGAAGACCCACACCATGTGGTAGGCACTGACCGCCATCAGCACCACGGCCAGGACCCGGTGCAGGTTCGAGCGGAGGAGCTCGTTGCCGCCGAGGCCGATGAGCTTCGCCCACCAGACCTCGGGCGACTTCAGGGCGAAGCCGGTGATCGCCAGGCCGGTGAAGGAGATCAGCAGCAGCAGGTGCTGAAACCGCTCGGCCTTCTGCCAGCGGATGACGAAGCGCTCGCGGCGGCGGTGGCGGCGGTGCTTGGCGAGCTCGTAGCGGGCGACGATCGCGTTGTGCGCCCCCATGCCGCCGAGCACGACCGCGATCAGCCCGAGGTAGATCAGCTTGGCCCAGCCGTGAGCGCCGCGGGCGGCGAGGGCGCTGGCGTGGGTGTAGCTCTTGGCGAAGGTCTCGTTGGAGCGGACGTGGCACTTGCCGCAGGTCGCGGTGACGTTGTCCTGGTGCACCGTCGACACCGGGTCGAGGGGGCTGTGGATTGCATGGGTGTTGTGGCAGTCGACGCAGGTGGCGACCAGCCCACCGCCGCGGCCGACCGCCCAGCCGTGGTAGCTGTCGAGGTAGCTCTCGACGACGCCGACGGTGATGCCGTACTTCTCCGCCAGCCCGGGCCGGGTGTGGCAGTCGCCGCACATCTCGCGGGCGATTCGGCTGGGGGTTGCCAGCGACATGGGGTCGTACGTGGTCCGGGTCAGGTGCTCGTCGTGACAGTCGATGCAGGTCGGGGCGTCGTGGATGCCCATCTGCAGCGCCTGGCCGTGGATCGAGCCCTGGTACTCCTCCGACACCTCCCGGTGGCACTTGCCGCAGGTCTGGGCGACGTGGTAGCGGTTGATCCCGGAGTCGGCGACCTGGGCGTGCTGCAGGTCGTGCGAGCCGTGGCAGTCGACGCAGGTCGCGGCGTGCCCCCCCTCGGCGAGCACCTTGCCGTGGATCGACTCCTGGTAGCGGGGCAGCGTGATCGGCAGGCGGACGAAGTTCGAGGCGATCACCACCTCGTCGCCGTGGCAGCTGCCGCACATGTCGGGCACGTTGGTCGGGTGGATCGGCGACTCGGGGTGCTCCTCGGCGAGCACGTGGTGGCCGTGGTGGCAGTCGGCGCAGGAGGCGGCCCCCTCGTTGCCGCGCAGGCGGCCGAAGCGGTGGACGCTGCCGCGGTAGACCTCCTCGACGTCGCCGTGGCAGCTGCCGCAGCCGCCGTCGAAGCGGCCTACCGCCTCCTCGTCCTTGTGCGTGCTGTGGCAGGAGATGCAGCTCATGTCGCCGCTCGCCAGGAGGTCCTCGTGGACCGAGCCCGCGAACTCGGCGTACTCCTTCTGGTGGCACTCGTTGCACGCCTGGGCCAGGCGCTCGGACATGTGCGGCTTGTGGGTCGCATGGACCTCGTGGCAGCTCGCGCAGCTCAGCGGGCCGTGGCCCTCGAGCTGGCCGCCGATCATCGTGTGGCCGCCGCGCTGCACGTCCTCCATCGCGCCGGCATGGCACGAGACGCAGAGGCTGTTGACCGCGCCGGCGGCGGGGGGCAGGCCCGGCCCGTGGGTCTGGTGGCAGGTAGTACAGCCCGGAAGACCGTTGCTGGCGCCCGGCTGCACCGCGTGCACGCCGCTGTCATACAGGCTCGTCTCGGTCTCGTGACAGCTCCGGCAGGACTCCTCGGCCACCGTCTTGTCGAGCCCGTGCATGCGGTGCGGGTCGCCCGCCTCGCCGTGGCAGCCGGCGCAGTCGGGCGCCCGGAAGTTGCCGCGGTCGCGGGCCTGGAAGTGGAAGTTCTGGCGGAAGCTGCGAACCGCATCCGAGTGGCAGGCGGCGCAGTCCACCGGGCGGTAGCGGTCGTAGTGCGGCAGCTCGTCGTAGTCGCCCACCTGGCTGTGGCAGTCGACGCAGTCGAGAGCGCCGTGCACGCTCGCGGCGTAGCCAGAAGGGTCGACGCCCATCGGCCGGCCGGCTGCCGACACCAGCCCGGCATCCTCGTGACACATCAGGCAGGTGTCGTTGTCGACCGCTGCACCGGGCACTGCCGTCAGCAGAACCGCCAGCACGACGACTGGAGCCGCTCGTCCCATCATGGCCTCCGAGGCGTGGAGACGTAGGAGTCTCCAACCATATGGGAAAAATATCACAAACTCCGGCGGCCCTCTCGGCCGGGCACGGATCCGATCAGGGCGCCTGGGCAGACCACAGGCTCGTGCCGCCGGACTCGAAGCCGTCCGCGAAGATGAGGTCGAAGGCGTTGACAATCGTGAAGTTGGTGTTCGAGAGGTCGAAGAAGACGTTGCCGTTGCAGGCAACCTTCACACGAGCCGAGGAGGTGTCCGCCACCGAGACGGTCACGGCCTCCGAGCCGTCGTTCGGGGTGCCGGCGAGCAGGGTGACGGGGAAGCTGACTCCACCGTCGGTCGAAAGCAGGATGTCGACCGAGGCGCAGCTCACCGGCGGCTGGTCGGTGCCCGCGGGGTTCCAACTCACCGTGTGCGGCCCGGCGCCGTCCCAGACCACGGCGGTGTTCGGCGCGGTGACGAGGAACGGGCCGGCGGCGCTGGCCACGGTCACGGTCGTCCCGGCAACGCCGAGCCCGCCCGCCGGCGCCCGGTTGTCGCGCACCGTCAGGCGGAAGCTCATGGTGCGGTCGTAGGTCGGCAGCCGCTCGCCGATGGTGCTGGTGTTGTTGAGCAGGTCCGTGAGCTTCGGGAGAGTCCGGGAGGGGCTCGCGGTGGGGTTGAAGGAGCGCAAGATCGGCGCATTGCCGCTCGGAGAGCTCGGGTGGCCGGCCGGCCCGAGGTCGTACTCCTCCCAGCAGTAAGTCAGCGCGTCGCCATCCAGGTCGGACGCCGAGCCGCTGAGGGTGAAGGGCGTCGACGCCGGGATGGTGAAGGACGGGCCGGCGTCCACCGACGGCAGGTTGTTGCCGGCGGCAACGGTGACCGCGCAGCCGTTGCCCGCCCCGCTGCGGCTGTAGGCGATGATCTCGTCGAGGCTGGCACGGTGGAAGTAGGCATCGCTGGCCGGCTGCAGGTTGGCCGGTGCACACAGCCCGGCGTAGGCCATGATGGTCGAGCCGCTGCCCGGCTCATACGCCGTCGAGGCGTTGCGGTTGCCCCCGCCGCAGCCGCCGGAGACCGCGTTGAACGTGTGGTTGGCGCCCCACTGGTGGCCCATCTCGTGGGCGACGTAGTCGACGTAGAACGGGTCGCCGACGGGCTGAGGCAGACCGGTCACACCACGGGCCTTCCAGCCCGCCCGGCAGGTCACGCCCAGGTTGGCGACGCCGCCGCCGCCGGTCGAGAAGACGTGCCCCAGGTCGTAGTTGGCGCTGCCGATCACGGCGTCGACGTTGGTCTGGTTCTGGCTCAGCATCGCGACGCCGTCGTTGTTGGAGTACGGGTCCGTGCCGCCGTTGGTGTAGACGATCTGGTCGTTGTTGGCGACCAGGATCATCCGGATCGCGAGGTCGCGCTCGTACACCTCGTTGACCCGGTTCACGGCGGTCACGATCGCCGCCAGCCCGGCGGCCACGGAGCCGCCATGGTAGGTGGTGTACTCGCCGGTGGCGGCGACCGCAAGGCGATAGGTCCGCAGGTCGAGGGTCGACTGGCGCCCGTCAGGGCCGTCGTCCAAGGGGATCGGCGCCTCGCCGTGCACCTCGCAGTGCAGCTCGCGGCCGGGCAGCGGCCTCAGGTCCGAACGGAGGTAGACCTGGTGGTGAAGAGCGTCGCCGAGCCGGTAGGGGTCGACGAACAGCGTGCCGTCGGGGGTCCGGACCATGGCGTGGAAGCCGTGCGGCGTCCAGTCGCCGCGCCCGCCGAGGGCCGGATCGGCGATGTCGACCAGGCGGAAGGTGCGGATCTCCGGGTAGCGACCCGCCAGCCCCGGAGCCATGACCGGTGAGTCGACGACCCGGTACCGGCGCTCGCCGCCGCCGAGGATCGGCAGCGCCAGCTCGAGGCCGTCGACGCCCTGCGGCGCGGCGTGCTCGCTCGGCGCCGCCGCCAGGATCGCCTGCAGGACGCCCGGGTCGAGACGAACGAAGAGCGCCCGGTCGGGCACGATCGCCCGCTCGCCGCTCGCCTCGGGAATCGCCGCCGCGTCCAGCGGCGTCCACAGGGCGCCGCCGAGCGCGCCGTGAACCGTCACCCCCAGCGCCACCAAGGTCAGGCACGCCACACGGAGCCAGGTCACCATCCACCACCTCCTCGCACGACGGACACCGCGCCCGCCATGCGCCGGGCCGGAGTCGCACGCCGCATCCTCGCATGGTCCCGAGTCGATCGCCACCCGTACGCCGGCCGTGACCCGACGGCCCGTCGGCTGCGGGTGGAGGTCCCGTTCCCCGCGCCACGGGGGCGACCCATGCCTGACCACCGGGAGACGGGTCGCGGTCCCGTGCTATCCTTCGCCGCGAGGAGGAATCGAATCATGCTCGGTCTGCGTCATCTCGGTTGCGTCTCGATCGTGGCGATCGCCCTGCTGGCAGCGGCGCCCGCATCCGCCCAGAGCTTCAGCGAGGAGTTCGAGGACATCACCACCCTGTCCGGCGACGGCTGGGCCTTCGACAACAACAGCACCGGCATCGGTTCCACGAGCTGGGCGCCGTCGCCCGTCGAGATGTCGCCCCGCAACCTCGGCGAGTTCCAGGGCAACTCCACGGTGTTCCCCGCCTACTCCGGCGCCGCCACCGGCTACATCGGCACCAATTACAACGCCACCACCGGCGCGAGCACCATCAGCGACTGGCTGCTCACCCCGGCGGTGACCATCCAGAACGGCGACACGGTGTCCTTCTGGACCCGCACCACCACCGGTTCGAGCTGGCCCGATCGCCTGCAGCTGCGCATGAGCCTCAACGGCGCCAGCACGAACTGCGGCGCCGGGCCCGAGGACGTGGGCGACTTCACCACCCTGCTGCTCGACGTCAACCCGACGCTGGCGGTCGGCGGCTACCCGGAGGTCTGGACGCAGTACACCGCCACCATCGCCGGCGTCGCCGTCCCGACCCAGGGTCGTTTCGCCTTCCGCTACTACGTCACCAACGGCGGGCCGTCAGGCAGCAACTCGAACTACATCGGCGTCGACCTCGTCGAGTACGGCGCAGTGCCGGTCGAGCTGCAGTCGTTCGACGTCGAGTAGGCCCTCGCCTTCCGTCGAGCATCTCTTCGGGCCGGCGTCTCGACGACGCCGGCCTTCTGATGTGACACTGGCAAGGCCATGGAGCGACACCTCGCCGGCCGCGAGGTCGAAACTGGCGGGGGTGACGGATGACGTGGCGTCGGCGCGTGCTGGTCATCGTGGTGGCGAGTTGGTCGGCGTGGCTCCTGCTCGCGAACCTGTTTCTCCTGCCCGGGGTCGGGCCGGCGCTCATCGCACGGCACCCGGAGCGCTTCCACCTCGCCTGGGACCGGGCGTGGAGCCTGGCGCCCTGCCTGGCCCACGTTCGCGGCTTCGAGTGCGGCGGACATGTCCGCAATCGGAGGTGGGAGGTCGAGGTCGAGAAGGGACGGGTGCTCGTCAACCTACCCGCACTCGCACTTCGCACGTTCCACGGCCTGTGGCCGCGGGCCTCGGGAGTGCGGGTCCGGGTCGAGACGACCGACGACTACCTCCCGCCACGAGCGCGCGTCCGACCCGGCTTCACCGTCCGCCTGAGCGGCGCGGACGTCGATGACCTTGCCCCCCTCGAGCTCGCGGGCTACATGGTGGACGGACTCCAAAGGGTGCGCGGGTCGTTCATGACCCAGGCGCGCGGCCCGATGGAGGTTCCCCGCGCCCTGGTTCGCGTGGCCGGCGGGCGCATCAGGCGAGACGACGCCGTCCTCGCCGACCTTCTCGACCTCGACGTGGACGCGAGGATCGCCCGGTACGTCCCCCGCGAGCACCGCGGCGAGGGACCACTGCAGTTCCTGTCCGGACGCGCGACCGTTGCCGGCCGCCTCGGCGACCTGGGGATCCTCGAGAGGTTCCTCCGCAACACGCCGATGCTCCAGCTGGAGGGCGGTGGGGCGACCGTCAGCGGCGAGCTCTGCCTCGACTCGGGGAGGCTGGTGGCGCCCACCGCCTACACGGTGTCGGACGCTTCCTACCGAGTCGAGTACCTGGATTCGGTTGTGGCGGAGGGGACCGGACGGGTCCTCGGTGGCCGGGCCACCGGCACCGACGATGAGGCCCTGCGCGTCGAGCTGGACGACTTCAGGCTCTCACGGCCGGACGCCATGGCGCCGTTCGCTCGCGGCTCGGGCCTCTCGATCCGGGTCCTCGCCGAGGAGACGGACCTCCGACACGTCCGCGACCGGGTTGCGCTCGCGGTCGAGATCCCCGCCGCCGAGCTCCTCGACCTCGGGGCGTTCGACGCCTACCTGCCCGAGCGCGGCGGCCTCCACCTGCTGGGCGGCCACGGTGAGCTGTCCAGCCGGCTCCTGCTCGACCTGCGCTCCAACACCGGCGACGCCTGGCTTGCCATCGACGCAACCGAGGTCGCCGCAGAGCTCCACGGGCGCAGGGTGGAGGGAGACCTCGTGGTGCGCGCCGACCTCGAGGCGACGGATGCCCGCCAGCGGCTGTTCGGGATCCGAAAGCTGGAGCTCACGCTGGACGAGTTTGCGGTCGAAGGTGAACGGCGCCACCGCTCCACCGGAGCAACGGGCGGGTGGACCGGCCGCGTGGACGTGCTCGGCGGGACTCTCCGGATGGTGAAGCCGCTCGAGCTCGACGCCGAGGTGGAGCTGACGGCGCTCGACGCGCGGCCGATTCTAGCCCTTGCCGAGGAGCGCTCGCGCGCCGTGGCATGGGTCGACCGACTGATCCGGACCGACGGTCTCCGAGGACAGGCCCGGATCACCACGGTGGGCGGTCCCCTCGCGGTCCGCGGGCTAGAGCTGACCGCCGGGAGGGCGGCGGTGTCGGGGGAGCTCTGCCTCGAGCGGGGCAGGCCGTCCATGCTCCTGCTGCTGGCGCTGGGGGACCACCACGTGGGCCTGGAGCGCGGGCCGCATGGCAGTGACTGGCATCTGGCAGCGCCGACCCGCTGGTTCGTCGACGGGCGACCCGCCTTCTCCTGCATCGAGGCGTCGCCTTGAGGTGTCAGGCCGTCCCGGCCCCTCGGTCAGCGCCCGACCGAGAAACTGAGCAGGGTCGGCGGCGCTGTCTCCTGACCACCCTGCAGAGCCAGGAGCTGGGTGACCAGGTTGAAGGTCGACTTCGCGTCGAGGTCGTCTGAACCCGACCCCGCATCGCGGCCGATCTCCACGAGGTGCTTCAGCTGGAGGCGCCGCTGACAGGCGCAGACATCTGGCGGACGAATCGCTGCCCCTGCACAGGGACGCAGAAGATGGAGGGAGACTCGCCGAAGCCCCCGAGGTTGAGGGGGTCACCGCCGCCGCTCTCGATCGTGCCTCCGACCGCCGCGCTGCGAGAAAACGAGAGGCTCGCCGTCACCCTCTCCACTCACTTCAGCTTCTCCCCGTCGCCGGGGCTGCCACGGACGCACACTCTCGCAGCCGATCGGCGGCTCGGCCGTACCTGACAGCCACCACGGACATCGTGTTTGGCAGCGTCGCAAAAAGAAATCCGGCATCGCAGATGGTCTCCAGCCGGGAAATCTCGAGGCCACGCAGGCCGGCGTCGTGGCGGACCGGCAGCTCGGCACGCCGCTGCTCGGTCCAGGGCGTCAACCCCCTGTGCGGCGCGAGCACTCTCGCCACGTCAACCGGCCCTCACGGGGACGGGTTCCCCCGGCGCCCGGTCCCCCAGAGAACCCTCCGACCCCCGTCTCGACGACGCCGGCCTTCTGATGTGACACTGGCAAGGCCATGGAGCGACAC